>NZ_WQPW01000141.1:132888-133531 GCF_018785465.1 Clostridium sp. MCC328 | reverse complement strand
ATGCCTATTTCAACACCTTCCTCATGTGCCTGATTTCTCATAATTTCCATTTCACGACACATAATCGCCACTCCTCTCTCCTCTCTCATCTTCCTTAAAATACCGGACGCGGTCTGCAAGGACCTTGTTATGCATATCCTTTGCGTTTGTGCAGCTGAAATCATGCATTAATCGCCCAAGTTTCGTTTCATCCTTAATCTGGGAATTCACATATATGATATGCGCCTCATCCTTAAACAATTTCCCAGTTTTCTTTACAACCCAATGCCCACTTATCAACTTTTTGGAACTAATAATGTATAGTATTATCTTACCACACTTGAAACAGCGTCGCAAGATTTCCTTCGATATTTCACCATTACTCTACGCCTTGCATCAACCTATTATAAGTATGGATATGGATCATGGTTCCCAACTGCGATTTTTCGGTGTAGAGGAATTTTAAGCTTCTTTTTATCCCCTCAATTCCTCATTTATATGTAACATTATCAGTATGTCTTTTGTACTGTGTCAAAAGACATCAAAATCCTGACAGCTACAGGTAGATGGAACCCTCATTGAACCAAAATGTGAGGTCAGCCACGGGAAATTCCGTGACTGGCCTCATGTGTTTTATATCTACAAACAAGTGAGTAAATTCTGC
>NZ_WQPW01000141.1:5283-132878 GCF_018785465.1 Clostridium sp. MCC328 | reverse complement strand
TTGGGGGACATATCCAAAATGCATTCTACTGATGTTAACCTATTTTGCGGATAACGGTTTTTGGAATTCTTGTAACCCAAAACAGTACATTTTTGTAACCCATTTCGTTCCATTTTTGTAACCCACTTTGGTTCACAAATTTTGAAATATCCAAAATGGAGCGATTTTAAAAAGTAAGTTTTGAGGTAAAGCCAAGCACCTTAATTGATGCCTGGCTTTCAGTACTTCATTCTTATACGAAGTTGTTAAAGATTTGATAGTAATAGTAGCTTCTTCCATCTAAACGTCCAAGAACGCTTTCAAAAGCCTTTACATAATCATTTGCTCCATGCACTTTTACTGCTCTTATCCAAGCCTTATCTTGATTAACTGTGGAATAATCGCCTGCCAGTGCATATCCATCAATATCCCCCTCATGACCAAATTCAGAACCCAGATACAAGTCCGTTAAATGTTCGCAACAATAAAACATTAGTTCATATTCCTGCATTAAAGAAGTATCCCAATTAGACACATTCAGTACAGTAACATTTTGGCAATAGTTAAATACACTCTTTGCTTTTGAAACCTTCTTCGTGGTGATACCAGAAACATCTATTTTGGTAGCTGCTGTACAACTACGAAATGCTTCGGTTAAATCATTTAATTGAGGAGTTCCACCTAACTGTGATAAATCAATGCTTTTAACTGCACTAGCATGATAGAACATTCGCTTCATGCTTTGTACTTTATTACCTTTGAAGCTGGATGTATCAATGCTTGTGCTTTCGGCATTACTAAACATTTGTTCGAATGTTGTTACATTGCTTGTATCAAAGGATGATAGATCCAAATTGGTTATATGTGTTTGATAAAACATTCGTTCCATACTGGTAGCATTAGAAGTATCAAATTTACTAAAATCAACATAAGTCATGTTGTTAAGATAACCACCAGAGAACATCTCATTGCAATTTACATCCGTACAATATTTCTCTGCTTCTGAATACCAGTAATAAATTCCACTTGAGTCCTCAGCAAACACATATATTGGCACTCCTGAAGCATCTGAAGATACAATATTTCCAGAAATCAGATACTGAGCATCCGGTGCTTCACTTTCCGTCCAGTTTTCGAGACGCTTAATATTTGTTTTGTAGCGAGTCTGAATTGCTCTCAATGTTGTATTAAATTGTTTACCCGGTAAAAATGTTGCCGTCTTAGCCTTTGTATCTTCCCAACCAGCAGTAAAAGTAATCTCCCCTGTGGTTCCGGAAGGGATGCTCGCAGGACTCCAGCCAGTAAACTTACAGCCTTCCTTTGTAGGCGTCGGCGGGGTGTATCCATAATCATCAGATGTATATTCTGTCTTTTCTCCTGTCAGCGTTCCACCATCTAACACATAATGGATATTATAGGACTGTTTGTTTGCTTCCCACTGAGCTGTAAAAGTTATGTTTCCGGTGCTGTCTGCTGGAATGCTTGCTGGACTCCACCCAGCAAACGTAAAACCTGCTTTCGTCGGTTCCGGAGGTGTGTATCCATAATTGGCACTTCCGTACTCCGTCAAGGATCCATCTGCCAAAGTACCTCCATCCAGCGCATAACTGATCTTGCCCAGTTTCCCGGTCGGATTCTGGTCATCTTTATCCGACGGCCGGCTTGTCTGGTTCCCGGACTGGTTCAGGAAGATGGTGTATACCTGATCCAGAGCATCCTTACTCAGATTTCCATCACTGCCAGGTGTCAGGTTCACATTCTGGATATCCGTTGCCTGGATGGCGCAGGCGGTCACGATGATGTCTTCCACGTTACCGCTCAAATCGGATTCCACCGCGTTTTTCATCTGTACCTTCTGGAACAGCTTGTCCGTGGTTGCGCCCTTACCAAGGGTCTTTTTATAACCGTAGACGTAGGATGTCTTCGCTTTCCCGCCTTCCCCGCCTTCCCCGGTCACTGTTTCCGTCCGCAACAGTTCCCACTGGTCACTGACATTGTTCAGTTTAAACAGATCCTGCAGTTTCTTCTCACCGACATTACTATCGGCATCCAGCTCCGTAAATGTCTCCTGCGGTACTTCTACCCTTAAGAATACCAGGGCATCGTTGTTGCCGGTATTCTCGATCTGGGGATCCTTCACGATCTCCTGATTCGGGACGATGTTTTTGACCTCATTGCTGTCATTTCCCGGATATCCCGGCTCCTCCAGGTCAATCTTGACCTTGCCGACCGTGAACGTGTTGGTGGCTGTCTCGGCATCGGTCAGATAGGCCACGGTGCCGCCCGCTGCCACGGAAACCACCAGACCACAGGCAATCAGTGTCCGAAGCAGCTGCTTCTTTGATTTTCTCATATGAAAAATCTCCTTTCATTTTTTTCTTGCAGGACAATTATGGGCAGAAATACTTCATAAATCGCAAAAAGTTGAATCTGTTGCTTCGGTTTCCCGGATCATTCCAGGACCATATTCCTGTTCCGGCATCTCAATGGGTGAATCCATATGTTTTTGGTTTGAGGTGGATTGCTTTGTTTCGGAAATAAAAGGAATTAAACAAAAGCATCGATATTTTCATAAATAGTCTGAAATTTATCAATTTTCGTTGGGGTTAGTTGATAGAATTTCATATAATTTATTATTTTTCGGAAATTTATTAACAAATGGTACAATAGCGCCATTGCAAAATACAAGTCCCTGTCCGGATTCCGCATTTTTGATATAGTTCAGCTGCGATTCCGAAATATGAAGCATGGAACCGATCTCCCGTCTGTCTTCGTTGGACTGGTTCAGCATGACGATGAACGGCGAGTTGTTGATGATACCTCTGGACTCGCGGTTCGTCAGCAGGTCTTCTACGTTCTGAGTGATACCGGTCGGAACGCCGCCATACTTTCGAAATTGTTTCCACATATAAAGTAGCTGCTGCGCGCATAACGCGGACTGCGTCAGGATATACAGCTCATCGATGTAGATCCAGGTACGGATATTTCTTTTTCTGTTCATGATGGTGCGGTTCTTAATATCATTCAGGCACACCTGCATGCCAATCTCGTTCATACCAGTACCGATATCGCGGATATCATAGGTTACGAAGCGGTTCTGGGTATCCACGTTTGTCCGGAAGGAAAACGTATTGTAGGAACCCTGACAATACTTCTCAATCGCGATCTGGATATAACGGGCTTCCGGCTCCGGCTGGCGTCCGAGGATTTTGTAGAAATCCATAAACGTTGGGCTGGCATTGGCGTCGCAAGTCTTTTTGATTCCTCTCCTCTTCAGCTCCTCCATATGCGCCAGATACGGTTCATACAACTGACGGACGCAGCGGTCAATAACGGAAATCTGAATCGGGTTCAGTCCTGCCCTGCCATTGATAGCAGACGCGCAAATAGAACAGATATAATCTGACTTGACCGTAACCGGATCATCTCCGTCTTTCGCATCGTATGTAATATCCATATCAAACGGATTGATATGGGTTTCGGATCCCGGTGCGATACGGATTACCTGGCCGCCAAGTGCTTCGCATAAGGGGCGGTACTCAGCCTGCGGGTCAATGACAAAAATTTCGTTCTGTTTGCTGGAAAGAAAAGCCTGTGCCATTTCCAGCTTCGCAGTGAAACTTTTACCGGAACCCGGCATACCGAGTATCAGACCGTTTGAGTTCTGCCCCCGGAGCCTGTTGATCATGATCAGGTTCCTGCTCGTCACATTCACTCCATAGAAGGTTCCGTGTGGCTGTGTGAGCTCCATAGACTCAAACGGGATAAAAAGGGCGGCTGACTCCGTGTTCATCAGACGATTTAACCGTGCTTTGTTACATCCGATCGGGAGACAGGAATTAAATCCGTTTTCCTGGTCAGAAGTACGTACCGATATCTTACAGAGGTGTTTTTCGACACGGTTCTGTACCAGCTTGGTAAATTTTGTAAGTTCGTCCAGATCATCCGCAAATACGGTTACGAGCACCGTCATCAGGATGGATTTCTGGTCACGTACCGTAATATCATCATAGGCTTTCGCGGCATCCTTGCGATCCTGTTCCAAATCCGGAGAAATCAAGTCGGAACCAAGACCGACCTTGGCATTTCGCTTCGCGGCCTCCGCTACATTACGGTTGATTTCCAACATCTGGTTGCGGACCAGCTTGATACCTTCATCCTGCCGCATTGGGGAGAAATGCACGCTGGTCAAAGCCTGACACGGAACATTGGCGATATCCGTTAAAATCTCAGCGGATAACTGCGTCGGAAGATCTCTGAGATACAGAACTCTCGCATATTTATCGCCCAGCCTCAAATAGTCGCGTTCAAATTCCATGGAACTTGGGCCAACCACATCCTTAGTCGTCAGACCCAGTGACTGCATCCAGCCGAGATCAAAGGTCCTCGCTTCCTTGCCGTCGATATTCATCTTTTTAAAGAACGGGACATCCGTATCCTGGTTATAAATGTTGTATAAAAGCTCCAGGCGATCCTGCAGTTCCATCGGGTCTGTTGTATGTTCATTGATTGCCTTGATTCTGGAAGAAATTTCCCCATCCACCCGGGAGAAGGTACCGTTTGCCAACTCGATGTTTTCCGCCTTAATGGAAATGATCAGATACTTTTCCTGTGTGATGTTGGACTGTCCTTCGCTGATTTTGGAACGCAGCACCGAGTTCATGTCCTCGCGCATTTCGTCATACCCGTCATTCTCCATCTCAAACAGGGTTTCGCGGTTGAACTTGTCCATGTCAATCCTGCGGTTAAAAATCAGAAGCTGCGGCCTTACATCCGGTGAAAAATAATTAAGCAGATCCCCATACGCAAAATACATATCCTCCTGGGTCTGCTGCGTTGCTGTTTTAAAATTTGCATCCGTCAGACGGTAACATTTAGTAAAGATACCTTCTTCCGTCTCGATGATACCATTTGTATATACTTTACGGTATGGAATAGACTGCTGCACGGTTTTGGGAACGCTGATAGACTGGATGAGGGCCTTTTTAGATTTTGCACCCTTACTTGCCAGTCCTGCATTTTTTTTCTTTTCTTTTAAGGGTTTGTCCGCCCCAATCCGGCCAACATCGCCGGAAAAATCCTGGATCTGTCCGCTGCTACTGCCGGCTTTCATTCTGCTGCTTCCGTTTCCAATGTCGGTGACGTCTGCGTTTGACTGCATTTTTTTATTTTTGCCGAACATGTCTTTGGTCTCCTTTCGTTTGTTCTTTGGATAATTATGGAATTTTGTCGGTTCAACATCGCAAAACCGGGATGGCAGATGCGCATCCCGGTCTGGTTCTAATCGATTGGTTTCATATCCGGATTGGTTTTCAGATATTTTTCCAGCCTCTTTTTATTCAGTTTCTGTTTTTTCTTCATTTCTTTATCCGTATACTCCTTATCATCACCATCGAAATATTCGTAGGTGATCTTGCTCTGCTTTGCCAGCTTGTCGAAGGTGTTTTCCGTGACGTATGGACGACATTTTGGAGCAAAAAATTTCACGATTGCCACGTCTCTTAAAAACACGGCAAGCGGCATATCACATACATCAATAAAACCACATGCGATAATCGGACTGACTGCCGCGATGGTAATGACAACTTTTAAGTCAGACGGCAATCCAAGTTTTCCAAGAAATGTATTCAGCAGCAAGCCGACAACAACCGCCGGGACAATCGCATAGGTCTGGCGTTTGGTAAACGGTCCGATGAATTTTGCCTTTACATTGCGGATATCTTTCGGTACCGGCATAATAATCATGGTGCATTCCTCCTTCCTGTTTAATGGACGCCGATGATGTCATTGGCAATCTGTCTTGATTTTGCAAACATACCGATCATGGTCAGGTTAATGGCTGTGTTCGTGATGACAGAAAATGATGCACCCAGGCTATCTTTAAAAATATCCGTTACATAAATGATCAGGAAAATGACCGCACCCTGCATGGAAACAGCAAAAAGTTTTTTTAACCACATCCAGCCGTTGCTGCGCCACTTCTCCGAGTACAGGTCCGCAATAGCAAGTGGGGTAAAGAGGTAACGGATGGCGATTTCAATAGCAACCGCATAAACAACCAGCGAAGATGCTAACTGGACCAGTCCATTGCCAAATAAACCAGTGATGCTGCCAAACAGACCGCTTAATCCCGATCCAAGATCGCTGACCACGTTACCAAGACCAGCTACCCAGTCTGATCCCATTGTTGCTAACTGGTTTTGCGATATTACGGACACAAAGCTTTTAACAAGGGCATATTTTACTGCAGCCCCCGATGAACCTTGAACCCCGACGATGACGTTTTCCAAAATTAATGTACCGGCACGAATAATGAGCAGTGCAAAGAATTTATAGTTATAAATGAACCAAACACCAATCATCAGTTTGATAAACTCCCTACTGAGAGCTTCATTGCTGGCGTTTTTATCCTGAATCATGTTCATCATACTAACAGCCCCAAAGGTAATAGCCAGAGCAATCGCAAAAGTCCGAATGTTATCCGAAAAACCAGCCATTCCTGTCGAAACCTTTTCCAATAATTTCGATACCATGCCCTGATTGGCCTTACTAAACGCTGTATCATGTTCATCTTTTGTACGGTTCCATGTCAGAATATTGACTTTTACTCCAGCATCTACTGCATCATTGTCTCCTGCGCCTGCATTGACTATTTCATCTCCTGTTTCTGATTCGTAAGTTGTTGATCCAAAATTAACACCTAACGCCATGGCTTCTTCTTTAAAATATTTTTTCCATTGCACTTTGGCGCCGCTCATGGTATTTGCCAAATCCACCTTTTCATCTTTTAAAATTTCATCGATGATTTTGTATCCGCCTTCCACAGTTGGATCCTTTTTAAGATCTTCAGAATCAAGTTTTTCTTCCAATAATTCTACAATGCGATCTCTTTTTGGAGCTGAGTCTGCGTCCTGATAAATTTCTTTCGCCTTTGTAATAAGTTCATCCACCGGGGGATCATTTTCGGCATATGCATTTACAGGTGCGAAAGCGGTCATTGTTACACACAGGCCAAGAAGAAGCGGGATTTTTTTAATCAATCTCATATTTTTATCATTCCTCCTTTTTGACTTGATTTAATTAATAATATTAGCTGCCCGCAGGATGGTCGGCAGGCAGACCATGCAGAAACCAAGCGTTAATTTTGTGAATGCCATGCCGTACTGTCTGGCATCACCGGATTTCTTGGCAATGATTGCGTTGTATAGGCCCCAGATCAGCGCCAGGATGCCGAACAGGCGCAGGATAAAAAAGACTGTGCCAAGAACAACGCCCTGAAAATCACCTATGGTATAGGAGTCAAAGTCGCTTGGTTTTGCATTTGGACTGATAGAAAGTGCGTGAGCGTTTATACTGCAACAAATTGCTGTTACTGCGGCAGTGAAACTTGCGGATAGCTTTTTTTTCATTTTTTCTCTCCTTTCTGACGGCGTCGTTACCAGAGTCCTAATATACACATCAGAAATGGCGCAAAGAATAATGCCAGACCGCCTAAAATATGAGCGACGTTTTCTTTTAAGATTTTTTTAGTTTTAATGCTGGAACCCATTCCTAACAGAACCATACATACGCCGCTTATCTGAAATATACCCGTTACAAATGCAATAGCATTATCCATGGAAATAAATAGGAACCGGCAAAGTATCAGCATCAGGCCATAACTACTACACCAAACCCATTTCTTTGATCCGGTAATTTCGCCATCCGGTCCGGCTACTTTTTTTGTCGCCAGATAACCCAACAGGCCACTCACAAACATAACAGTACCAATCGGCGCGCAGAGCTGCAGTATAATTCTGCCGATCAAAAGAATTGTTTCGTTTGTAGCAATGCCAAAAATGTTATGCTGCCACATGACACATCCAATAGCTACAATCAATACGAAGAACCATGACTTAAGCCAATCGATCCATTTCATCCACAGCTTCTTCTGATTCTCTTCTGTTGATGCTTCGTTTGAAGCATTCTGATTTTCCATTTCCAATCCTCCTTTCTTCTTTTGGGATAATTATGGACACAGTTTGATGCTTTTGCGCGAAATCCGTGTACCGCAAAGAAAAAACACAGAGTCATGATTTCTGTCACAACTCTGCGTTTGGCAATATCAGAATATTCCAGCCACATGTAATGCTGCTGGTAAACAATATAATGTAAGGCCAATGACCCATACCAGCAGTTCCAAAATTGGTTTTGCAATTTTTTCTACTTGCGAATCTTTCTTTTTCGCAATGAAATGAACACGCATGACAAGATAGAAGCCGAATAACTGCGCCATCTGAGCTGCGACCCAGCAAAACAGGGAGTATTTGCTCATGGTCGGCATACTCTGGATATTCAAAATGAAAACGGGCCGCTGTCAGATGACAACGGCCGCCAAATACAGTTGTATGCAAACTGTCAGTGTACATTAGATGATGCCGACTGCCTTCAGAATGGATGGCATACAAACCAGTGCCAAGCCACCGATCAGGGTGTTCATTGCTCCGTTCATGGCCTCGGAATCTCCGCCTCTTCTGGCGGTGATGTAACCATACAGGCCCCAGATAAACATACCGATACCGATCAGTCTGCAGATCCAGAAAGATACGCCAAGCACCAGACCCTCTGGGTTTACATTCGCCACGCCGCTCTTTACGGTATAGTTGGTATCAATGTTCAGTGCAAATGCATTCAGTCTCCAAATCATGCAGCTTACGAATGCTACAAAAGCTGCCATGCAGTTCTGAAACCACGCAACGCACCGAGTCCACAGATTTGCCATTTCTTTTCTTGCAGTTACGGTCTCGTTTTTTGCAGCTGCAACGCCGTTTACAGTACCGAATCTATTCATGTCCGGTTCCTCCTTCCTTTTTGTTTGTCTAATTATGGAAGGAGATGCATTCAATGTCGCAAAAACTTTTTGGCAGCACAAAATCCCCGGGGATTTCCCGGGGTAATCTCTATTCTGTAAATTCCGTGCATTCTTTCATGGCGTCCTGCAGGATCTGATACGCTTCTTTCTGTTCTCCTCTCAGCTCCATATCCGGATTGGATTCCAGAATCCAGAGAATAAACTCATAATTTTCTACCGGATTCAATGTCAACTCCAGAGCATCGTCAATACTTGGAAACCATCCTGTCAGCGGATGCATCCTGCCGGTCAGACGCTCCAGCATGGCATTAAAATGCTCATGCGAAATGCTCATTTTTTCTTCTTTTTCGTCTACATATTCATTCTCTCTCTCTTCTTCCATAAATTACGCAGGGAATCCGCCTGGACGGACACATGCGTTGAAAACGTTACATTACCAGCGTGTTCATGATAAAAGAATTCTGCATTTCCCCCTTCTCCTTTCTGATTTTTGCGCCGTTTAAGGCATTGATTGGGTATATACTGTTTTGTGTACTGAGGATCGATGATCTTCTCTTTCGTTGATAGCATGCGTGATCGTGAGCCGAAATCGTTTCCCACAATCTTTTGCTGTGCAAATTATGGAGCGAAAGTTCGAAATATTGGTTTTGCTTTTGTATGTGCTGCTTTCTTATCCGCAGATATTCGGTTTGTTAGCAAAAAAATAGATCCTCTCTTTTCTGGAAAGGATCTATTTGGAAGATAGTTTGTTTGACGCTTACGGAACCTGTCTTGCTAGAATACCTGCAAGCTCCCCGATATCCGATGCATGTCTGGCCAGAAATTGACATTCCGGCAACGCCTGTTCCACTCGCTTATGGAAGGCATCCACGCCATATGGGTTGCTTCGTAAAAATTCATCCGGATCTTTGTACGGTCTGAAATCCAGAACGCGGACCGGCAGTCCGGCTGCTTTTAAAAGTCCGATGGATTTTTTGGCGGCATTGATTCCGGCACCGTCACTATCCATGGACAGATACACTTTTTTATAGTGTGAAGCAATGAGACGCACATGCTCTTCGGTCAGCGCCGTTCCAAGTACCGCTGCGCAGTCCTGATATCCGGCGCTGTGCAGCGCGATGTAATCCATATAGCCTTCGCAGATAATGATCGCCTCGCTGCGTCTTTCCGCTTTGTATGGATAACCATATAATCTGGTTCTTTTACTGAAGAGCTGTGAATCCGGTGAGTTGATGTATTTCGGTTTGGTGTCATCCATGACGCGGCCACCGAATGCAATCACATCCCCGTTTTCATCCATGATCGGAAACATGACACGGTTCCGGAACAGGTCATATACATTTCCCTTTTTACTGATCTTAAACAGGCCGGAACGGATCAGGTCACTGTATTCGTATCGACTTTTCAGGGAATCGTACAGGCAGCAGAATGCATCCGGAGCAAATCCAAGTCCATACTCCGCCATCTCTTCTTCCGTAATTCCGCGTTTTTTCAAGTATTGGTTTCCGATATTTCCGCGGGTTGTCAGTTGCTGATAGTAAAAAAATGCTGCATCCGCATACATTCTTAAAAGCACCGGGTCTTTTCCCCGCTGAGGAGGCGTCTGTCTTACCGCGCCGATCCGTTCCAGGAAATCATAACGGTTCCCGCCAGCACCGCAGGCGTAACAGAAAAAAGTACCGTTTTTCTCATCCGCGGAAAATGATGCGATATCTCCGTGACAGAACGGACATTTTCCAAAATATTTTCCGGATACCCGGTCACGATACATTTTTGTATACATGGATGCCAGTTCCGGCATGGTTTTTGGTTTGCTGTACATATTCTATTCCTCTTTTCTGATTGTATCCTGCCATATTACGATGCAGCCTGCATTTGTAATTTTTCCGCCAGAATGGCGGGCGGAATGGAAAAACATTTTGCGCAGGCAAGAAGCATCCTGTAATGCAGATCGTTCTGTTTCCAACGTTCCATGTCCTCATATACCTTTCCATTAAAACTGATATATTTTTTCACAGCTTTTTCCAGTTTTTCTTTCCGGTCCATTTCAGGCCCCATGGAGGTATAAAGCCGCAAAAATTCCTCAATGCCTTTCCATTCCCTGTCAGCGCCGATTCCAAGCGTGAAAATCGGTTTAGTGCGCCCGGAGCCGTCCCCGTTTTCTCTGGATTTGTTTTCTCCATCCATTCGGTAAAGTTTTGCAAGCATTTCCGGACCGGAGCTGGATGCGTCGGCAATCACTGGTTCCGTCTTGTTGCTCATGGAGCATACACGCCCTAAAATTTGTTGGAACGTAACCAGTGATGTGACATTTCGGAATAATACAATCCCCGTAACATCCGGCAGATGTACTCCTTCCAGAAGCATATCCACGGAAAGGATGACTGCTTTTTCTGCTTTCTGCATGCCGGCAATGACCTGAGGCAGATTTCTTAAATCCGCATACAGAATAAACACTTCATATCCTGCAAAAATTTTTCTCATCCGGTCTTCGTATTCATGCAGTTTGGTTTTGCCGGCAAAATAAACAATCCATTTATTTCGCGGATACATTGCAACGATTCTGGCAAGCGTCTGTTCACATTCTTCATACGCGATCTTTACATTAACATTCCCTTCGTATTCTTCGCGGATCTGTTTTGGGTCTTTTTCCGGAAGCATGACGCGGTAGTTAAATTTCGGCATCAGCCCAAGCCGGATTGCTTCAAAGTTGCTGATACCGTTTACGGTCTGATCAAAAATACTGCCTGTATGGACTGATTTCTTATGCCCGTATTCCTTGATGTCGCGTTCCGGAGTGGCTGTCAAGCCGAGGAAACGCGTTCTTGACAACAGGTGCATGCATTCCGCAAGGTTTTTGCCATACCGGTCGCTCCACAGATGATGTGCCTCATCAATTACGACAAGATCATATCCGGACAGTTTTTTTATTCCTTTTTCCTTATCCGTAAAAAAATTGAATGTTACAAAATCGACCGGAATCTTAGAACTGAGCCACTGAAAATCCGTATATTCACTGATGTTTTCCTGTACGGCATATTTTGGGATGACATACAGAACGCTTTTCAGTTCCTGCAGCATGCGTTCCACGATACCCATGAAAACATAGGATTTCCCAGTTCCTACTCCTGAGGTGTACAGGATGCTTCTCGTACCTGAGTGGTATGAATCAACAATTTTTTCTACAACCGGCAAGTTGTGTTTACTGATTTTAATTTTCATAGCTGATCTCCTTTAAAATGCCCGTTGGATGCCCATATGTTCCATAATCTCAAGAGGTGTGCAAATATCTTTTGTTCCGTCAGGGAATGTGCAGATGTAATAAACGTCATGCTCTGTTGAAAAACCCCGTTGTGTTTTAACGCCGTAGAAATTTCCATCTGAATTGGTTCCAATATGCGGATGTCCGATTTGCCCAGAACGGAACTGTTTCATAGCTTTGTGCTGATTGATAACGCCATCTTCAAACATGATATCAACATCACATGCACCACGGTATTCCACAATCTTCATACGCAAGCCGTTTTTTGCTGTTCTTACCATGCCGACAGGAGAGGTTGTGACCGGTTTGATTTTCCCGGATAAAAAATCTCCATATGCCACATGTTCTTTAATTTCTCCAGTGGAAAATCTGACATCCATGTCATGCGCATTCCTATATGCAATGATTTCCATTTCAAGTCCACAGTTAGCCATGCGTCTTTCTCCAACTCTGTGACACATGGCTTCCGGATTGATTTCAGGATGTTTGATGCATCCCTGCAGAAATGCACGGTAGCTTCTGTGCTGCACAATAACCCCGTCTGAAAATTCAACATCGATATCTGTTGTCGTCCGATATGCGACAATCGTCATGACCATCCCGTTTAATGCTGTGGATGTTTCATGATAGCGGATCACACACATGGGAAAGATCCTGTGCTGAAAATTATAGTATCGCGTATGTTGTAGGATAAACCCGTTTGAAAATTCAACGTCGATATCCATAGCTTCCCGATACGCAACAATTTCCATTTGCAAATTTTTGTATGTACCGGTTTCGTGCAGTCGCGACTTCATTTTTTTCTCCTTTTTTCTCCAATTACGAATATGAGAAGCTCAGGCATAACCCAGGCTCCCCATATGTAAGATTGAACGGTTTAATTCCAAATATCTGCTTCCTGATCACTGTAAAAATCATAGCCGTCACGAAGCCTGTCTTTTTCCAGCTCCCGCAGCATTTCATTGTCTTCTTTTGAACGCAGACCGTATGCCGGAGCATGGTCGTAATCCAGTCCAAGTACTTTTTTATGGATTGCCGCAACCTCATCATCGGTATATTCTTCTTTGTCAGAACTTTCGATTTTCTTGATTGCTGCAATCACAGACTTTGTCTGTTTTTGTACCTTTAAGCTGTACAGTACTTTGTACTTACTTAACATTGTTTTATCCTCCTTATACTCGGATGCCTCATCATTGTTTCGTGAAAATTATGGCAGTGGATAACCGTAAAAAGAGCCGCCGGGTTTCCGGCGGCCCTATAGCAACACTTGTGCGCAAGCTGTTTAATAGATGTGGTTTGCCAAGGCATTGATAGAATTATCCTTGGTGCCCTGTCCGATGGCATTAAACTTCCACTCACTGCCTTCACGATAGATTTCGCCGAAGATCATTGCGGTCTGATTTGGGTAGGAATCAGTTAAATTGTATCTGCACATTTCCTCGTGTCTGTGCTCGTCCACCAGGCGGCAGAAAGCATTTTTGATCATGCCGAAATGCTGGTGACGCTGGGCTGCCTGGTAAATGTTTACCGTAATGACAAGACGGTCGTACTCCGGCGGCAGTTTGCTCAGATCGATCATGATCTGCTCATCATCGCCATCGCCGTCGCCAGTCAGGTTATCTCCCATGTGTTTGACCGCGCCTGATGCATGCTTCAGATTTCCAAAATATACAACATCCTTGCTGGATTCCAGGCGTCCGTTCTTTAATAAAATCACGGAAGCATCACAGTCGATGTTATGGGTACTACCTCCGCCGAACCCGAAAAGCCCGTGCTTCTTTACCTCCGCTGCGTCCCAGCCGAGTCCTACCATGATCTTACTTAATCCCTCACGATCCTTGGACAGGCTTACTCTCTGTCCCTTCTGAAGATTTACTGACATATCTTTTTCCTCCCATCAGTTTCTGTTTTTTATATAGATCCGCAGGATCCTGTTCGGTTCCTGCGGATAACTTTTTCTCTCTTTTTTACTCTACATCGATGCCGTAACGTCTGCACAGCCCAGCCAGGCCGCCCTGGTATCCGTCACCGATTGCGTGGAACTCCCATTCGCCATCATGACGATACAGCTCCGCCATGACTACCGCAGTCTCAATGGACGCTTCCTCATTCAGGTTATAACGGGTTAATTCTGCTCCGTCATTTTCATCCACAACGCGGCAGTAAGCATTTCTTACCATACCAAAGTTCTGACCGCGGCGCTCTGCATCGTCAATCGTGATCGTAAAGACGATTTTTTCGATATCTGCAGGAACTTTTGACAGGATCACCTTTACCTGCTCATCGTCGCCGTCTCCATCACCGGTGCGGTTATCACCCATATGGATAACAGAACCGGAGGGATGGTCAAGATTGTTATAAAAAACAAAATCCTTGTCCCTTCTGCATTTTCCGTTTGCGGCACACAGGAATGCAGATACATCCAGGTCAAATGCGTAGCCGCCTCCCTCCTGTGCATCCCATCCCAGGCCTACGGTTACTTCCTTTAATGACGGACGCTTCTTTGTCAGGCTGACTTTCTGGCCTTTTGATAAACTAACTGGCATATGTAATCTCCTTTCTATTCTTTCTATACAGACCCATACATAGAGTGGGTCGCACCCGCAGGAACACACTCGGTTCCTGCGGATAACTGTTTTTCCATTGTTGTTTCTTTATACTTCGAGACCGAAATGAGTGCAAAGTGCAGCCAGACCGCCCTGATAGCCGCTTCCGATCGCGTTAAACTTCCACTCGCCGTCATGACGGTAGAGTTCTGCCATGATAACGGCAGTCTCGATGGAGGCATCCTCGCCCAGATCGAAGCGCATCAGCTCCTCACCGTTATCCTCGTTGACGATACGGCAGTAGGCATTGGATACCATGCCGAAATTCTGGCCGCGGGTATCCGCCTGATCGATCGTTACGGTAAAAGCGATTTTTTCGATCTCTGCAGGTACCTTGGAAAGATCTACCTTTACCTGCTCATCGTCGCCGTTACCATCACCGGTACGGTTATCACCCATATGAATGACTGCGCCGGATGCATGCTCCTTGTGGTTGTAGAAAATGAAATCCTTTTCACCGCTGCACTTTCCATTTGCTCCGGTCATAAATACGGATACATCCAGGTCAAAATCATGACCGCCGTCATAGCGGTTAGTATCCCATCCGAGTCCTACAAGGATCTTTTTTAATCCCGGGTTATCTTTGGTCAGATTAATCTTCTGACCCTTTGCTAAACTGATTGGCATCTTTTAAAGCCCTCCTTTGTTCTTTGTACCGTAATTATGGAAGAGTTTCTGCCATTATTGGTTTTTTGCGGACCATACCTTATTTTTTCTGAAGCGCGCGGTATTCCTGTTTGATTGCATCCAGACGTTTTGCGTCCTCAACCCGTTTTGCCCTTGCGTTTTCCTGAATCTGTTTTGTTTCCTCAATGCCGTTTACAATGGTTCTCCAGGTGGTTTCCAGCGTCTCGATCTTAATAGAGCTGCCGGATGCGAGCTGTGTGGTCAGTTTGCTCTGCTCCACGGTATTCTGGGCATTTTTAATCAGCATTTCGTTTGTTTTAGCATCCAGCGCCGCCATGGATTCTGCCTGGATCCGCTGTCTCTTTAACATGATTGCCTGCGCCAGTGCCTGTTTGAATACCGGGAGGGTAATGATGAAGGCTGAGTTGATCTTGCGCACCAGGTTCATATTGGAAAATTCCATGGTCTTGATCATCGGAATGGACTGGATGGCTACGCTTTCCGCTGTCCTTAAATCCTGTGTTCTCTGTTCCAGGAGCATCAGTACCTGATTCAGATTGGAGATTTCAAACTGAATGGACTGGTCGCCGGATGCTTCCATGTCCTTTTTTCTCTGCTCAATATAAGCTTCGATCTCTTTACAGCCCTGCTCTCCTGCCAGAATGTACTTCACCAGTTCGTGGTAATAACCGACATTGGCTTCAAACAGCTGATTGAGTCTGCCATTGGAAGTTTTGATCTCCTCTTCGTACTGCTTCAGCTGCACATAAATCTTGTCCACTTCCCCACCCATGGTGTGATATTTGTCCAAGATCTTGTCGAGTTTCTTTTTGGCATTACCAAACCATTTTTCCAGAAATCCCGGATTGTCCTTGATCTCCTCGATATCAAACTGAGACATAATCTTGGATAACTCTGCAAGCATCTTGCCGGAATCATCAATCTGATTCATGCTCATGCTGTTTAAGACCACATCGGATGCTTTGGAGATCTCTTCGGCTACGGAAGCACCGAATGTCACGACGGATTCCATGTTGTTTACCTCAATGGTGCTGACGATGTCGTCCACCTCTTTGGAGCCGACCAGCGCTTTGGTCATATCCTGTCTGTCGGCCGCGATGTTATATTCCTTAACTTCCGGAAGTTCCGGGGCTGCCGGGGCGATTCCTGCTGCGGTCTGTGCCATGGTTTTTTCTGCTGTCTTACTGAAATCTACTGCCATTTTTAAAATCCTCCTAAAAATTTTCTAAACCACCCTTTTGTGGCTGTTTGCTGAAATGTTGTAAAATCCGGTATCCGCAGATCATACTGATATGGGCCGGACTGGTATTCCGTGATCTGAAAATCGTTCCAATATCGTTCCACACACCGGTATCCGGTCGGAATGAAAAACAAGATGTCGAATCCGATCAGATGAAGCAGTGCTGCCTCAATGGTGTCCCGAAGCGAAAGCTGTGTTTCTCCGGTGATCAGATAGATACGTTTCGGATTCTTTTTTGTAAAATCAAAATTCTGAATCAGCCGGAGTGTTTCCTTATCCAGACTGAGTGCTGATGCCACAATCGTATATTCTGTCCCGTTCTCCCATGTGCCGCGGATCCATCCGGTATCCAAAAGCTGCTGTGTCTTTTTTAAGATGTGGTTCTGCACTTCTTCTCGAAGAAACCCGTATGGGTAATCCGGGCTGTTTTTCATGGACTCTGTTCTGAGTTTCTTATTTTTTAAAAAAGCGGTGACGGGGATCTGCGCGCGTCCGGCTGTATCATCTGACATTTTGGGAATCTGCCGGATGACCTGTGTGTCCGCGGTGATGAGACGCTGGACCTTTTTCCAATACTCCTCCGTGTTGCTGTCCTTGACGCCGGAAATTTTTGCAAGGAAAACCGGCATCCGGACATTTCCTTCCGATGAAAATCCAGGGCGGTAACGAAGTTCCTGATCCCAGAGAATCGGGATTTCTTCTTCCATGGTCTGCAGGATGACGGAATCGGCCGTGGCAAACTGTTTTTCCCGGTACATACCGGTATCCTGGTACAGCCTGCTATCCAGTTCCTGTTCCGCGTGATACGCAACCGTTCCGATTTTCCCTCCTGTTTCTTCCGGGAACCATTCCATGCGTGCGGTATTGGGTAGGTGTACTTTAAAAAGTGCGCCGGATTCCGGCATTCCACCCTCTCCTGCTTCCGGGCGGAAAACAACCATGTCTACTGGAAGCATGGATAAAAGCCGAAAAAAGACCGCTTCTTTTTCATTTACGCTGCCGCCGAAACGATAAAAGGTTGCGACCTGCGGGAAGTGCATGTCTTTCCATAAGCGGTACGCATATGAACGAAGCCAGCAGATCATATAAACACCAAGAGCTGTCAGTCTGCCACCGTTCATTCCGCCAGCAGCCTCTTCTTCCATCGTGTGGCAGAACGCATCCCTCACCATTGTTTCCAACCAGTTGTTTTCCGGAAAACTGAAATTTCCAGCCAGAAGGCGGAATAAGGGACGACCGGAAAGTGCCGGGTCACGCTTGACTGCAGCAATCGCTGCGGCATCCGGTGTAGGGAGAGATTTATTTACAATAACCAGTCCATGTTTTTCTGACTTTCTGCCAGCAGCCAGCCTATAAAGCGTTTCCTGGTATGCGGCCGGAGAATCCACTCCTTCGATTTCACAGAATGCGTTGTAAAAGATGTTTTCTTCCTGACCACGTTCTTTGGCTGGTATAGAAAGATCGTGAAAAATATCTCCTGACATCCATGCGTTTGTGCATGGAGTGGGATACATGGATGATTGTGGTATGACTGTTGACGAAGGAACAGTAATTCTGCGCTTTTTCACAATTTCGTCCATGATGGAACGCACTCCGAATTTATCCGGGAACGGTTCTGGGTTGGTCGGGACTATCTCCAGCGTTTCGTCTTCTTTTGCACCGGATGTTTTAAAAAATGCATCACGGTCACGGGAAAGGATTACAACGCTACATCCTGCAAGGCACAATGCCCGCAAAAACAGAAATCCGTAGGTGGAAGGATCTCCCTCGTACAAAACCGCTGAGGCATTTCCATTCCGTTCCATCAGATTTCCAAGGCGGTAATACATCCAGCACATGAATTTCACAAACGTATTTTTTAATGCCCCTGCCGTCTTTCCTTCTTTTTGCAGCCTTGAAAAAATCTCAAGCATGGCATCTGTCAGCCGTTGCTTTTTCTCGGTTTTGCACCCCGGCAGCAATTTGCCGATTACACACTGGAAGAATTCCGCATCCATACGAAAGTCTTGTCCGGCCATTTCCGTATAATATTTCAGCTGTTCCGGCGTCGGGTTTGCCAAGCCTCCGGCAATGATGGCTCCGTTTTTCTGTGCTTCCGCACAGTATTCGGTAAGAAAACGGCGGATATCTTCCCCGTACCGGCATACCAGGGCAGGAAGTCTGCCGGAGGTGTTATCTACGGATATGAATTTTGTAAACTCTTCCGGTGTCATTGATGTCATCAGCCCTTTTCTCTCCTTTCTTTCTGATTGTTACGGTGTAATTATGGATAGGAAGCACCCGAAATTGGTTTTTTCTACCGTCTGGCAAAAAAAAGAAAGACACGGCCAGGCCGTGCCTTTCGAATATTTCTAATGTTTTCTGATAATCAGTTTGCGTGCTACATCGATCGGAATGACCATAAATGCCAAGATCAGACAGATCATCCAGGAATGGACACTCAGCCGTTCTACACTCAGTACTTCTCCACCGAATGTCACGAACACGAACTGCATCAGGAAGATTGCTCCCATGACAAGCAGGAAGTTTTTATTTCGTCCGATGTGCTCAAACGGGTTGATGTGCTCGGTTCTGGCATTGAAGCCATTGAAGGTAATTGCCATCATAAAGGTTGCAAACAGCGCAGATTTTAAATATGTCACATCCACATCGCCGAACAGATTCCGTACTGCCGGGACAAAAAGGATAGACAGACAGATGCCGGTGATATACAGGGCTCCGATCAGAATCTCCGTCATCATATTTTTGGTGATGATGCTTTCTTTTCTCGGAATCGGGCGGTCTTTCATATACTCTTCCAGCGCAGGCTCGCTTCCGAACGCGATCGCTGCCAGAGTATCCATGGCAAGGTTGATCATGAGCAGCTGGGTAACAGTTAAAATAGTATTTTCTCCAAGCAGAGGTCCGATAAAGCAGGTCAGGACAGCCGCTACGTTAACGGTCAGCTGGAAGATCAGGAACTTACGAATGCTCTTAAACATGGTGCGGCCATAAAGGATTGCTTTCTTGATGGAAGCGAAGTTATCGTCCAGAATGGTGATGTCACCCGCTTCTTTTGCTACTTCCGTGCCGCTTCCCATTGCGAAGCCTACATCTGCTTTCTTTAAAGCTGGAGAATCGTTGACGCCGTCACCGGTCATTCCAACAACTTCATCCAGTTCCTGAGCCAGTTTGACCAGACGGCTCTTATCCGTCGGCAGAGCTCTGGATACCACGCGCAGATGCGGCAGCAGAGCTTTCATTTCCTCATCGCTCTTCTCAGCCATTTCCGCAGATGTCAGGGCGATATCATCCGGATCCACAAGGAGTCCGGCTTCCTTTGCGATTGCAACAGCCGTTTCTTTTCGGTCTCCGGTTACCATAACAACCTGAATTCCGGCGCGCTGCACTTCGCGGATCGCATCTTTTGCTTCCATACGGACGTTATCACGGATACTGATAACGCACACCAGGGTCAAAGCACCTTCATCAGAATCACCGTTCCGTTTTGCCACGGCAAGCAGGCGCATGGAACGTTCAGCCTGTTCGTTCATATAGGTATCCAGATAACCGCGCTCTTTTAATTCTTTTTCTGTTCCGTTTTCATCCAGATATTTGTCGCAGCGCTCCAGGATCTTTTCCGGCGCGCCCTTGATATAGGTAACAGCCTGTCCGTTGCCACCGATCGTAACACTGGAATATTTCTTTGCGGAATCAAAGGAATTAAATTTAATGACATTTTCCTTATCCGCAAACTCAGTCTGCTTCGCATCAAGCAGGAAGGACATCAGCGCACGGTCCGTGCTGTTTCCGCCAATGACGGCATTATCAGAAATCGTGGCGCTGTTATTGATACCGATGCCGGTGACAATATCTTTTTTCAGAACATCCCCAACTTCTGACAGTTTTTTGAACTGCTTCACATCACCAGTGGCCATTTCCGTAACAGTCAGTTTGCCTTCTGTAATCGTACCGGTCTTATCACTGAAAAGAATGCTTAAGCTGCCTGCTGTTTCCAGGCCGTTGATCTTATGTACCAGAACATTATCTTTGATCATCCGGATGCTCTGGAAGGAAGACAGGATGGATGTTAATGACGGTAAGCCTTCCGGTACCGCGCATACAATGATGGTCACGGAAGTGGAAACGGCTGCGACAATTAAGAACATCCATGCGTGCCAGTTTTCCGGCATGTGTCCGGTCAGTACATTCTGCAGAATGATTGCAATCATAATACCGCAGGCGCCAACATAACCAAACTGGGAAATCTGTTTTGCAAGTTTGGCCAGTTTTACCTGTAACGGAGTCTGCCGGCTCTCCTCCTGCACTTCCAGTGCCAGCTGTCCAAACAGTGTCTGGTCGCCGACAACCTGTACATACATGTGGGCTTCGCCGCCGCACACAACAGTACCGCGGTATGCGTAGTATTTGTTTAACAGGTCTTTGGTGTCAAAAGACTCCCCGTTTTTGCGGGGCTCTTTGGTCGCTTCTTCGGTCTCGCCGTTTAAAGCTGCCTGATCCACTTTAATGCTGCCGTCAAGGATGATACCGTCTGCAGGAATTTTATCTCCGGCCTGCAGATATACGATATCTCCAGTCACTACATCGCTGACATGGATTTCCTTCATGTTGCCATCACGCAGTACCTTTGTTTTTTCCTTGGCAAGCTCCGCTTCTTTTAAGGCAGCTGCCTTTTTCTGCTGTTTGTTTTCACTGATGGATGAGACACCGTTGGAAAGAATGATGGCAATCACAATCCCAACCGGTTCATACCAGTCTGCTTCCCCCATGAAAAACATGACGATTTCCACAACCAGTGCCACCAAAAGGATCATGATCATCGGTTCCCTGAACCCTTCCATAATCTTTTTCCAGAGAGATTCCGGCGGAATCTGCGTAAGGGCGTTGCTGCCGTTCGTTTTCCGGCTTTCTTCCACTTCTTTTTCTGTTAATCCTTTGAGATCTGACATATTGTTTTTTCCTTTCTTATTTTTGATGTAAGAATTATGGATGTGATTTTGCAAAAATTGGTCAGAACAGGAAAATCCCCTTCCGAGAGGGAAGGGGATCCTGTTGAATCTATTATTTCTTTGTCTGTACAACACCGTTTACGGTCCACTGACCCTTTTCATTGACGGTATAGCCGTCCGGGGTTGTGGTTCCCTTATACAAGCGCCCACGTTTTCCGTCGGAAACCTCCTGGAAGTAATAGCATTCGGATACGCCGTCTCCGTTATCGTCAATCCAGGTCCAACCGGTGAGCATACGTCCAAGGGTGTTATCGGATACCGGGTTCAGATAGAAGACATCTCCGTTTGCGTCGGTGTACCAGCCGGTGGTCATAACGGAGTCCCTTCCGAAATGGAACCAGTCAAACTGAGACTGTCCCTTGGAAGTATCCGCATACGGATTCAGGATTGCGCCCCACTCATCCGTGTAGGTATGGTCAGTGGAGAAGAACCAGCGTCCCACGTTATCGCGGAGCCATGTACCGCCCTTGACTACATAGCCAGGCAGATTCGGTCCGGTTGCGTTTTTGGTTCCACCCGGTGTGGTAGATTTGGTGGAACCGCCACCGCCGCCACCACCACTGTGGGAACCGCCGCCTCCGCCTCCGCCGGAAGTGGTATAGGTGTTATCCACGTACTTGATGTTTAATTTCACGTTGCACTGATCGGCCATGCGTCCGTCCATGGAAGAAGCGGAAATCACAATAGCGCCGGAAGTGATCGCGTTGTTTGTGCTAGTCCAAGCATGCTTTAAAGCTTCCTTGATAAGTGCATGTGCATCACTTGAGAACTTACTGCCCTGTGCCTGTACCACTTTGCCGTTTGTATCCTTATCGGTCGGCAGTACCAGGGCCAGATGTCCGTTCTGATCTACAGATAACAGACCTGCGTCAGAAGTTGTCCACTTGAGGCCGTTCTCATTCGGGTTCGCGGAGTTTAAGACTGCAGACAGATCCGCTGCGGTTGCTCCGGTCACAGTGTAAGTCGGGTAGCTGCGGTTTCCGGTTGCGGTAATGGTTACGTCCATGTTCTTCGTATTCTCGGACATTTCCACATCCTCATACTGGAAGTTTACGGTTACATTGGCATGGTCTTTGGTTCCCATATCGCTGTTTGCCGCGATTGCTGCTACCTTCTTCTGGCCGCTGAACTGGTGTTTTGCAACGATATCAAGCTGCCACTGTGCGTCCACAACAGGCTGGATGTTTCCTGCATCATCCACGGTCAGGATACCGCTGTCTTCACTCTGCCAGGTTACCTTGTTGCTCTTTCCAGGCTCCACAAACGCTTTCGCATTAATCTTGCGGATATCGTTTCCGCTCCATACATAAGACGGATTGTTGGTTCTGGAAGTCTGGGTCATGATCAGGTTATAGGTTTCCGCAGTCTTATCCACGATGACCTTATCATAGCGGAAGTTTACCGTAATCTGGCATGTATCTGCAGTTGCTCCGGTGGTCGGGTGCTTTGCGGTTACGGTCACGGTTCTGCTGCCGGAATGAGTATCCTCATTGTAATCCTGTGCTTTTGCAATCATATCCGCAATCCAGGTATCCTTATTGACGCTGACGCGGCCGTCTGCATCCACAGTCACAATATCCGGATCGGAAGTTTCCCATACAGGAGTAACATCCAGACCGCTTTCATCGGAAATGTGTGCTTTCAGCTGAATCTTATCATCTCCGGTCCAATGGGACTTCACACTGTTGGTGCGGGAATCATCCGTGTACACCACATCAAAGGTTTCCTCGTTGGACTCCAGTACAGATTTATCGTAACGGAAGTTGATGGTTACCTTGTAGCTGTCGGATGTTGTCTTGCCGTCTACGGACTTGGTTGCAGTTACTACGCCGCTGACGCTGCCGCTTGTCTTGCCGGAGGCGATCACGTTATCCCACAGACCCTTGATCGGTACCAGATATCCATCCTTGTCTACTTTGCAGTAGTCCTTGATGTCTCCAGACAGTTCATATACAGCGTCGTCCGCCTTGACACCCTGGCTGGAATATGTGGTGTTGGAAAGCTTTGCGATACCATAGGACCATTTTCTGGTTCCCGGATTGTTAATGCTGTAGTTACCCTGAGTTGCCACAACACCGAGTGTGATCTGGCGATCCTTTACGGAAGCCTTTGCGGTATCGTAAGTATTTTCCGGTGTGGAAGCAGTGATCACATCCGGGGATGCCTCGTATCCTTCCGGCAGCGCGGAAACGGTTGCTGCGTCCATATCAACGCCGTCATAACGGAAGTTCACGGTTACCGGAACCTCGGAAACGGAAGAGCCGTTTGTGGTCTTTGCCTGTACCTTTACGGATACGCTTCCGCTGTTTCCGCTCTTGCGGTTTGTCATGATGTCCTTAATCCACTGTGCTCCCGTCTTGGCGGTAACGCTCTTGGTGTTCTTGTTGTCGGTATCTGACAGGGTAAGGATGGTGGTATTTACACTTCCGTCTTCATTCAGTACGGTAAAGCCTGGGACCTCACTGGTACCGGTTGCTGTTGCGGTTACGGTCTGCGGGTCGGTTCCGCTCCATCCTCCTGTTTCATTCACATCGGTGCCTGCCAGGCTGGTGCGTACGTTCTGGGTATAAACCAGATCAAAGTCCAGGTTCTCCTCGTCGCTGCTCATGGAGCCTGCGGTAAAGGTGACACGAATCGGTACATAATCTACCTTGCTGTTGTCGCGGGTGGACGTTGCGACCGCATTCAAGGTGACAGTCACGCCATTTAAGTTGCCTTTGGAGATCTGATCCTGAATCCACGGAGAGTATGCCATATCGGAAGAATCACCGCTCTCACCGTATCCGCGAACCGTAATCTGCCCGCTTACCGGGTCGATATCAAGTACATCATACGGGTCAAGGTTCGGCTGTGCGGTAATATCGCCATTCTGTAAGGACCAGCGCACCTGGTTGTCGTACGGAGTATGCACACCGTCTGCCGGATCGTAAACCGGGGAAACGGTTGCAGACAGCACCTCGCCGATACCGCCGGAAAGCTTGCTGTTTAAGCCGTTGGATACGGAATAGAGATTTCTTGCGGTTACGTCGGTTTTGGAATTACCCTTAAAGGTATAGATCACACTGTAATCTTTGACATTGCTCTTATTGTTGATCTCCACCTTTGCCGGCATGATCTCGGTCTCGTCCACAGTCTTAAAGTTGACGGTTACAAGGCAGGTGTCGGTTGCGGAGTTATTGTTCGCGTCCTTACCGGTTACCTTGATGAACTTCTGCATGGAATAATCCTTCTGCGGAATCTTTTTGTTTTCTTTTGTGTATTTACTGTCCTCGGTATCCGCGAGGTTCTTGATCCACGCATTATCGCAGGCGGAATCATGAACGCCCTTTAAGAATACTGCAGCATCTTTATAAGCGTTATCGCCGGTTCCGGTTACGGACACCTGGAGCGTGCCATCATCCTGTTTGTCACGGTCGCTGTCAACCGGTGACGCTTTTGCCTCAGCAGTCATTTCGCCACTTTCATCCAGATCATTTTCCTTTACCGCAGTCATATACCATGCTACATCCTGGTTGCTGAAATAGGACGGGTTGAAGGTAACGCCGAGTGCCGCGGTTGCCTCATCAGCGGAATCCGGACTTTCATTGTTGACCGTGTATTTGACGGTCGGATTTTTGCGGTCGCCGCTTAAAGTACGCACTACGTTGTAAGTGATCTTGTTTCTGGTCAGTGCCGCACCGGTGACGGATACGGAAGTCTGATCATCCACATTAAACTTAATGTCAACGTCAGTGTAGCCGATCGGAGGATTGGTTTTGTCCTCGGAATCATCGACCTGTGCTTTGGCACTGATAACGGAATGATACCAGTACGGAGATTTTGTGGACATATTGTCCTTGTAACCGCCGTCCTTCTGCTTATCCGCAAGCTCTTTTGCCTTATCTGCGATGGCGGAATCGGACAGGTTGAGGGTAAAATACGCTCTCTTTCCGTTGGTCAGTCCGCTTTCCACGGTCATGTTGGAAAGGATGTCGTTTGCTTCATCGTTGCTGGTGGACCAGCTTAAATTGAATTTATCGTTGTCCGCGCCGTTTACCAGGGAATTTAAGAAGAAACGGTCTTCCTGGTTTACATGCTCGGTGCCGTCCGGGTCCACGGTCATGATGACACGGTTCTCCCAGCGATTACCCTTTGCATCGGTAATGATGGAAGCGGAACCGTCTACGTCTTTGTTACCGTTATAAGCGGTTACCATGTACTTGATGGTCGGTTTTTCACGGCTTCCGGTACGCTGCTGGGTTACCTCGAACACGATTTTGGATGGGCTTAACGCAACAGCCTGCGATACCTGCTTATAGATAGCGCCAAGGGTTACGTCAGAATCCGGCATGGTGAAGTAATAGCCGGCGCCTTCGGTGATACCCTCTTTCACGGTATCGTCGGAATATACATAGAACTCGTCGTGCTTATGGTAATTGATGTACGGGTTATTTGCCTGGGTCTTATCCATCTGGAAGTATCCGGTGCCGTCTGACAGGGCCTGGAAAGATACATATACCTTATCGCCCGGTGCAAATGCACCCAGATCCTCGCTGGTCACATGCGGTTTATAGGAACCACTGATGTAAGCACTGATGTTCGCTGCCTTCGTGCCGCTTACGTGCGGGTCTTCGATCGTCAGAAGGAAACCTCTGGTCGGTTTACCCTGTGCATCCGCAGTAAAGTGGTTGATGGTATCAATGTTTCCATTCGGGTCTTCCTCACGGATCTTTAAGATTCCATCCTCCAACTCCTTATAGAAGTACTGTTCACCGCTGGTTACATTATCGCCGGACACGATAGTATAGTAATTGTCGCCCGTATGCCAATAACCGATATGGGCATCCTTTCCGAATTTGCCGTCATCCGCCACGCGGGAGCCGCAGATACCGGTATCGGCCTTTGTCTTGGTATCCGCGAACAGATACGCAAGATCGCCGTCAGCGCCATAGGTAAAGCCTGCGTTGTTGACGCGGGTTCCGATGAATGCTGCGGAATAGTTATTGGTGGAAGTCGGAATCAGTGCGGTTGCGGAGAAACAGGCTACCTTTACATGACCGTAGCAGTAACCGCCGACGATACCGCCGACTGCATAAGAGTTATTGGAGCCGATCTCGCCGTCGTGCACCTCGGTATTGTAAATATCGGAATGGTCGATTGCACCGGCAACGCCGCCGACGTACGCTCCGTTACCGTAAATATGGTTTCCGGAACCGGTATTGGTGCTGACGTAGGTATCGATAATGGAAGTGTTGGCTGCAAAACCGACAATACCACCCACACAGGAGTGGCCATTTAAAAACTCGGAGGTGAAAGTGACTGCTTCATTCGTGTAAGCCGCCACCTTATCCGCCTTACAATCCTCGATGATGGTGTTGCGATCGCCGGACTGCGTAGTGCTAGACTCCGCAAAGCCCACAAGACCGCCGACATAGCCCTTTCCTTTTACGACACCACTGACGGTACAGTTCTTAATGGTAGCATCCACCACATGTCCTGCAAGGATGCCTGCGTAGTCGCTGCCCTCAAGCGTATTGCGGCTGGTGTCGATGGACAGGTTGGTAATGGTTGCACCGGAGCCAACTTCACCGAAGAAACCGACAGCTTCCTGTTCCTGGATTTCTGCTACCATGGATGATGTAATGCCAAGCGTGGTATTAGCTTTGAAACCAAGGTTCCTGATGTTTGCCCCGTCTTCCGCTGTAATATGGCCATGGAACGCCACGGCATCACCGCCGCTGTTTCTCTGGAAACCTACCGGGATCCAAGAACCGTTCAGATCATAAGTACCATGCTCGATACGGTAGAAAGTATCCTCATTATGCAGGTTCTGTGCAATATTTGCCGCAAAGAAGCGGAGGTCTTCCACGGAATCGATGATGTACGGGCTTTCCTCAGTACCGTTACCGTGCTGATACAGGTCTGCACCTGCTCCGTAGTTATCCGGCCAGAGAGAACCGATTGCGGACAGAGTGGAAACGCCGCGCAGCATGTAAAGATTTAACACGAAGTTGTATGCGTCCTCTGTGTCCGCATGCTCGATCCAGTCCTGGATGATGTCGTTCTTATAGGAACGAATCTCGCCGTCCTCATTTCTGACAACCGCATTTTCCTCAAACCAATCCCAGAACTCATCACTGCCCTCTTCGCCACCGAAGGCAACGTATTCTTTTTCTGCGTCTGAAGCAGTGGCTACGCTGCTTTTTGCGATTGTGGCGTGCCATGCGAGGATTGCAGCTTTTGCATCCTCAGAAGTAAGATCTACATTTCCCTCCTCATCTTTATCGGTAAACAGGGAATCCATCCATGCCCAGAATGCAGAGGTACCGAATACCGGATAATCCGATTTCTTCTGTGTGCTGTCCGCAATCTCAACGTCAGCTATGATCTCTTCCGCATCGGACGGAGTCGCTTCTTCCTCATCTGGAAGAATATCACCATCTGCGATCAGGACATCTTCATCGTCCGGGTCCGCATCGCTTGGTGTTGCTTTTCCGGAGTCTGTCACATCTGCCGCTTCGCTCAGCTCCTTTGCAAAGACCTGAACAGCAGGTGCTGCCGCTGGCGCGGCCATGGACGCACTTAATGCTGCGGCCACGTAACGGCTGATTGCTCTCTTTCTCATAATAAATTCTCCTTTCACAGGCCTTTACCAGCCCGAATCTTTTTGACAGCGTAATTATGGAATTCTTTTTTGTAAAATTGGTAATAAAAAAGTACCGGCAGGATGATTCCTACCGGCACTTACAAGTCAGCTTCCCTGATACATTGCATACATCGGACGGATGCCGATATCACATAAATCATTGTTTTTGGTTGCTTTTACGGATCTCGGCTCAATGGCTCCGGTCTTTAAGTTGACGGTATAAACCATATCGTCTGTTCTGTATTCCGGAGTTCTCAGCCAATAAGAGCCGCAGTATTTTGTGATAATGCTTTCTGCATTATTTTCATTGGAATGATCCACTTTCCAAAGGTAATCTTTCATGGAAAGTGCCTCTTCCAGGGATGGGATGAAAAATCCCGAATAGAGTACCTGTGGGTTGGAACGGGCGTAACGTGAGAATGACTTCGCCGTCACACTGTCAAACAACCCTGTCGCGGAACTTCCGGTGTATTCATTCTTGATTCCGATATTCATGCGTACCAGATTATCTGTATCCGGGTTATTGGCTGTCAGCCATTCATGGATTGCGGAGTATTTATAGTTGTTCGTGCTTCCGAAGAATCTAGTTGACTGTGTGCCATCCGCTTCGTCAAACCCGAGTCCTTCATTGGACGGAATCACGGTGTCACAGAGGAACAGTGCCATGCTCTTGTCCGTAGAGGACTTATCCATATAGTTTTCATCCACGCAGCGGAACAGATAAAGTTTTCCGTTGATTTCACGTGCCTGCAGGTCGCCGACATTCCAGTGTTCCTCTTCCGCTTTCTGGTTTTCACCGGAACGATTCAGGAGGATGACCGGATGTGCTTCATAAGCAGATGCTTTTTCTTTGGAAACGGTTGTGCCATTTGTCAGGATTACTTCCGTATCTGAGTCTCCCTTTGTTAAGTAAATGCCTTCTGGGAAATCAAACTTGTTTTCTGCCTCTTCCCGGTAGTGATCATATTCTTCTTTGGTAAGAATGGAAACCGCATTCCCGTCGATCGAATTTAAGTTCAGACGGTTGGAAAGGCCATCCGCAAAGGCATCATCCAGGAACTGCTGAAGCATTGAGGATGTGTATGCTGCACTGTCGGCTGTTGTATAAGTTCCATACAGGTCGCTTCCGACTCCTTCGGATGCGATGAAGAGCATTTTCCCTGTACCGTTATAATCTGTGTCGATACAGGTAAAAGTATATTTCTTTGTGCCGAAGCCAAGAGAACCGGAATCCCAGGTTACTGCAATCGCATCTCCCAGGTTCTGCGATAACTGGACACCGCATGCGTCGCAACGTCCGTCATGGTCTTTATCTTTGTGCCCGGTGGCTGGGACCAGCACGGTCACTTCCTCGCCGCATTTGGCACATCGTACTGTATGGGAGGCTGTCGTTAAACAGTTGCCGCTCAGATCTTCCACGGCTTCCCAGTCATGCGTGCAGGCATTCTGTTCCCACTTACGGTAATAACGCACACGTGAAACGGTATAGGTTACGCCATCCAGTGTAAAGGTATCCACGACCTCATTGGAATATCCAGCGAGCCGGTATGCTGACATGGTGGCGCTGACTTCCGCCGTGGAGGTGTCGTATCCACGTCCGATTACATAGTATTCATGCTGGGAAGAATCATTGGTATGGGAAGCGAAATCATTTAAAATGCGGTTGAAACCCGTATTGTCTTCCACAATAAATTCTTCCTTTTTATTTACGTATGTTTTGTGGTAACGGACTGTCAGCTCATTTGCATCCATGGCACTCAGGACAAAATTCTTCGGGGATGTTTCGTCCGCTTCCCAACGGTTTCCGTCCGAATCCTGGAAAGATGACGGGAAATATACCGGGAAGTCAATACTTGAATTTCCCTTTACAAAAGCCGCATATCCGCTGTACGGATCAAACAGGTCATTGTCATCTTCGTCTACGATCCTGACTGTATATCCGCGCTTATTGTAATCCGATGATGTACCGCCGTTCGGTTTTTCATACTGGGCTGTTTGCGTTTTTCCGTCCGCATCCAGGGTAAAGGAACCAAGGTTTTCGGACGGAATATTCCATCCAGGGATATCTAGTGCTCCAATTTCTACCGTGGAATCTTTCGCTCCCATGCCGAACTGCAGTCCAATATCATTCCAGGAATTCTTTTCACGGTATGCGACAAAGAAATGGTACGGGGTCGTGCCGTAAAAGGTATCCTTCTTTTCCTGTGCCTTTGTTGTCCACTCATCCAGTTTGGTTTCAGATGTTTCTCCTGCCACATAGCGGATCACATACTGCTGGTATGTAGTCTGATCCGTATACTCGATATACGGTGACTGTGTCACGGCGCGGTATGTTACACCGTCTTTTTCAATGGTATCCGGATAGTCAAAACGCAGGCGGTCTCCTTTTACGGTAAAACCGCTGACGTTCGGCAGCAGCTGATTTCCATTATCATCCACAAAAAGGGCCAGCCATTCATATCCGTCATATTTCCCGGTGCTCGGATTTTTCTCCGGTCCCGGGAATTTGTTTCTTTTTAAAATCACTTCCACGGTGTTGCCGTCATCGGAAATTACATGATAGTTTCCGGATGTCTGTGCAAATCCATAGCTGTCCGAAGTATTCATATACGGGATCTGATCTCCTACATGCCCGATTCCAGTTGTGATTCCGAGCACGGAGCCGGTGTCTTCCGCCACGTATTTGATCGTGTATTTCCTTTCCGTATCGATCTCTTCTTGCTGTCCGGTCAGTTTGAATTCGATCGTAAAAATATTTGCTGCGCGGTCACTGACCGTAAAAATCTGCGGGCTGTCACCGATAGCGGTCCAGGTTCTTCCCTGCGCATCGTTGTAGACTTTGGCAAAATAATAAGGAAGTTTTTCACCCAATGTCCATGTTCCGGTCACATCGTTCATGACCATAGTATCGTTATCCCCATACGCACGGAACCGGATCGTATACGGAACCTCTTTTTTTACATCCGGCTTTTCCACAATTTTCTTATAATAAAGATAGATTGTGTTGTTGGATTCATTGGAAGAGATTGTGGCACTTTCTGGCAGTTCCCCGGCGGCTTCGTATCCGTCCGGGCAGATCCCGGCAAGGCTTACACTTTCTCCGGTATTTCCAGGAATTGTCTTCGTTTCAATGTCCGCCATTGTGTCGATGTCACGGCACACAACAGTCAGAGAACTGTTTGCGGTTTTCTTGTAACGGAGCGTAAAATTGTTTGCGCCATCCCTGGTTACGGTAATCTTTGCATCATCATCCAGTTCGTAGCCTTCCACATCATAAGAAGTTTTTACTGTGACCGGCTCATCCCCAACGGTGACGGTGCCGTGGAACACTTTTAATTCTGTCCCGTTTTCATCCACACAGGTCACGGTATATTTCACATCCTCGAAGTCCTCGTCTTCTCCTGTACGGATGAGATAGACCTTGAACATATTTTTACCGGTCCCCACTGTAAAGTGATAGCTGTCTGCATAACGGTATCCGTCAAAGTCCACGGACGGGATAATTTCTTCGTCCTCCTTAGCGGTACCGGTTTCTTTCATCAGGATTTCCCCAGTGTCGCGGTCGATATAGGATACGACGTAGGAGTATTCTTCCTTGTCCGCATTACTGTCTGTTGCTTTATGGTCGTCATCCACTTTATTTTTCCGGAACCGGATTACTGCTTCCGCACCGTTTTTGTCCACTTTCAGAGCGGAACGGTCCGTGATGCATGTATATCCGTCAAATGTTTTCTTTGGAATGGTGACGGAAGAACCTTTAACAGCGTTTCCGGATACAAGCTCCAGAATATTACCCGCTTCATCTTCATATCGGATCGTATAGGAACAGCTCTCTTCCTTCCGGTTAAAATAAAGCCGGATTACCATGCCGTCTCCGGTTACCGTGAAAGTCGGGGTATTGCCGGCAGCAGCCGTATATCCTTCCACGGAATTTCCTACGGATACTGTTTTTCCTTTTTTTTCACGGCCGGTGACGGCATTTAACGTATGGCCATCCTCGCTATCAATATAAAGCACAGTGTATGCACATTCGCTGCTTTCATCCGTGTTTCCGTTGTCTTTGTCACCATGGTCTGGCTGCCCTGCGGATTTTTTATAGGTCATCAGGAATGTAGCACCATCCTGTGTGACTTTCTGCGATCCGGGCTGGCCTTCGATGAACTCATATCCGTCAAACTGACGGGTGGCTATGGTAATGAAGGAATTGCGGACCGTTTCCCCTTCCGTGGTGGCCAGAAGATTGCCTTCCGTATCCAAATAACGTACCACGTAGGAATAATATACGGTTTTTGAAGAGGAACCACTTCCGGAACTGCTTCCGCCGCCACCGCCACCTCCACCGCCGGAGCTGCGCTTAACTGTTGCTGTCTGACCGGTTGCACTTCCGCCGGGTGATTTTGTGATGATGCCCTTTCCGGATACATATACTGCTTTCCCGTTTTCCATCCACTGTCCGTCGGCGTTTACAACGAAGCCGTCCGGAGTCGTGGTATTCGCATACATCTTTCCCTCCGCATCGAACAGATAGCAGTATCCATCAATCCACTGCCATTTTGATACCAGGGCACCTCCGAACGTGCCATCATGGACGGTATTAAAAAAATACCAGATGCCGTTAATCTGTTTCCAGCCGGAAAAGATCATTCCGTCATCATTAATATAGTATTTTTTCTTATCCGCAGGATCCGTGAACCATCCGCCCGGCTGTTTGGTACCGTCATCACGGACGTAGGACCACTGATTTTGCGGGGTTGAGACCCATGTACCTGCAAAAGATGTCATACACTGACTGGCGGCCAGCGCCAGCACCAGCGGTTTCACCATCTTTTTCTTTCTGATTCGCATTTTCCTTTCTCCTTTCTGTGATTTTTTTAATTATGTGTGCGGAACGCACATTTTTGGTTTAGCCAAGAAACCCAGCTTCCATAAAGAATGCGTGGAGCAGGTTCACAAAGACCTGCCTGAGCCCTGGATGAAGCATGGTCAAAAGCCCGATGGCTGCCAGAATACAGCACAGGGCCGTCCGCAGGATTCCGAGCACCGTCAGTATGGTCACGACCGGTCTTCGTTCCACAACCAGTTCTTCTTCCTGTTTCTTTTCATAACGGTCTTTTAAGCTCAGTCCGCTTTTTTGCAGCGCGGAACTAATCTGTTTTTGTGCCATCGGCAATTCCTCCTTTGATTTCTTGATATTTTTTGCACATCACATACAGGCGTTTATTTTTATCGCTTCCGGTACAGGTGGACAGCACCAGGAGTTTATCATCCCAGGTGAAATCTTCTCGGATCGCCCCGTTTTCCGTAATGTAAGTTTTCAGCTGATCAAATTCTTCCTGTGTGTACGGAATGGTACACTTCATCAGATCCAGATTCCGAACGGAACCATCATACACAGCACATACCTGGTAAATCTCCATGCCGTCCTTTGTGGTATACCGGACATTTTCATGGGAATTTGCGTATTCCGGGTCACGGTAGCGTTTTAAGCTTCCGAACATGGTACCGTTTTTCATGTTGTGTCCGTGCAGCAAAGTAACCGGCCCATTCTCATAACAGGCAGCGTCCACATAAATGCTGCCATAAACGGATCTGGTACCGTCAAAATCACGGGTCAGATAATATCCCGGTTCATCCGAGTGCATGACCGGGTAGGAAATGGCGGTATCCGGAATCTGTAAATAAGCGGCAACGTCCGGATTTACCCGCTGCAGACCTGCGATGTCTACAAGGTTTTCTGTATCAACAGAATACTGTACCTCATCGGACGATATCGGAACCGTGTAGGTATATTCTGCAATGACGGAATCCGCGTGTTTTAGCCCTTTGTCCGCTTTGGTATATCGCAACATTCCAAATGTCAGGCCAGCCGCAGAGACCACGATCAGTGCAATGGAAGCTGCGGATAACAAAATTCGGTATTTTTTCTGCAAAACTCTTTTCTCCTTTATCCACCAAAAAAGACCGCACCTGCCAGGACAGATACGGTCAATACAGGTTTCCCTGCAATTATGGAAATTTTTCTTTTGCAATTTGCCTATGTTTTGTCATTAGAACTCCACGTGGCTGAAGCGGTCAATCGCACTGCGTGCTCCCTCCATGCCGGACTGCGGCGGTGCAGTCGGTTTTGTGGCTGTATGTCCCACAACGGTACTTTTTCTGGAACTGGATGAATTTCTTTTTGCGACAGAAGCAATACCGTTCTTCACAGTCGTGATCGTAGCGCCCTTCGCGAGGGTGCTTTCCTTATCATACGCCATGGACGCGGTCTGTGCGGCAATCTGTTTTGCTTTTTCTGCCTGTTCCTCTGGTGTTGGCGGTTTGGTTTCCGGACGGGCTTCCCGACCGACGATTGGTTTTGCCCCCGGACGTTTTTCCTGCTCCGCTTTCTTCACGGCAGCTTCCTGCTTTGCTTTCAGTTTCCGTTCTTTGTCTGCTACGTTTTCCGGTCTGGTGTTACACTGATCAAATTGATACAGACCCACTCCACTTCCCAGATCTCCTAATAATTTTGCCTTTGGATGTTCAAAGGTGAAGTATTTTTCATCATAGAACGGATCCTCACCTTTAATTACCACGATGCAACAGCCTTTTTCCAGTCTTCTGATCTCATCCACAGTAAGCAGTTCTCGCTTGGTATACTTTATGGAATGGGAATCTGAACCGCCCTTGCCGCTCTTGGTATGGGAACTATCACGGACGCGGATCGTCTGCTGCCCGAGTTTCTTACTCAGGTCCTCCATGGAGGATAACTCGTTACCGCCGAGATAAACCAGTGTATCGCAGGCACCCATCAGGGTCTCCCAGTCATCCTCGTAGAGGTTTTTAATCTGGCCGACTGCCTGAATGAAGATCATAACGGAAAGACCATATTTTCTCATGGTGGTAAGTTTTACCTGGAAGTCCGGGATTACGCCGATGTTGGCAAACTCATCCAGGATGAAACGCACATCGTATTTCAGTCTCAGACCTTCACAGTCTGCTGCGGCATGGCTGTACAGGGAATCGAACATTTGGCTGTACATCATGTTAACCAGGAACGCATAAGGGTTATTACCCTGAGGCACGATGATATAAGTGATCGTTTTTTTGTCGCCAAGGCCGGACAAATCCATTTCATCCTTACATGTCAAGTCCTCCACGGCACTGACATTGAACGGCGCCAGTCTTACGGCTGCCGTGATCAGGATGGACTGCGCGGTTTTTTCGGAAGCCTGTTTGAAGATATCATACTGTTTCAGACAAATGTCATTCTTATTATAAGCACGTACCTCGTCAAAAATCTTATCCAGCTGGGAGGAAGTTGCCTGTGGGTCTGTTTTTGCCTGGCGCAGCAGTTTTGATACCATGGCAAAATTCTGCTTGTCTTTTTTCTGATAACGGATCAGGTAAAAGATGATCGCCTGTAAAAGCGCCGTCTCTGCTTTTTCCCAGAACGGATCCCCGCTCTTTCCTTTTCCCTCCGTGTTCTTAATCAGACAGGAAATCAGGGTCAGAACATCCTCTTCGCCGCGCAGATATTCAAACGGGTTATAGCAATTGGAATGCGGCATGTCGCACAGGTTGAAAACCTTGATCTCATATCCGGCATCTTCAAACATCCTTCCCGTGGTTGCCATCAGTTCTCCGGAAGGGTCCGTAATGACATAAGAACCATACATCTGCATCAGGTTCGGACGTACAATGTTTAATGATTTACCGGAGCCGGGGCCGCCGATGATCATGGAGTTGTTATTCAGTCCGGTCTGTCGGGTATTCATTGTCACAAAACAATTCTTGGAGTAGATGGTATTCTCATCTCCATCAGCAATCGGTTTCCCATAAGGGGCATTAAACTTTCGGTTAAACATTTTGATGGAACGCGGATTTTGCCACTTTGCCGTACCACACTGTTCTCCATCTTTGTAATGTGCGTTTAGGACTTTATGGTCGCGTGCCACCTGCGCAAGGATCACGATAACGATCAACCCAAGTCCAAACACACTGAAAAAAGTTTTGTTAAATGCCAAGGCAAACGGATTTTCCGACAAAGTCGGAATAACATAAACCATGGCAAGGAACATACTGGTCTGTCCGGTGGCATCCATGTAGTACGCGGTCCTCGCACACAGATATGTAAAGAAAATGAATCCGATACCGATCATGATGTACTGCAATTTGCGGTCGGATTCCTCTTTTTTTACGTTAAGATGTACTGCCAAACAGTTTCCTCCTTTCAGAAAACGGCCGGTTTTTATGCCGGCCGCTTAATATTTCGTTATTCCAGATATCCGCAGAATTTTTCATCCAATGTTGCCGGCATACCTTTCATGCATACCAGGCACATATCGTCCGGGATCTGGCAGATTCCCTCCTGCAAAACCAGCTTCGGCGCAGACTCATGGGCTGTCCTTGCGTTTTCCTCTTCAGGGTCAGATGACTGCGATTCTGTTTCTGTAATGGTGGCGCTGCCAAGTTTGTTTTTAATCCAGTTCCTGGTATTCTCATCGGCTGCCTGACATGATCCGCCCATATATACAACTGCTTCGCACGAAGCCAGGATCGTTTCTGTCTGCTTGTGATACAGACGTTTGATCTGCTCGACGCTCTGCGCCGCCATGACTACAGAAATCCAGGCCGTCCCACAGGCAAGACGGCTGCTCAGTTCAGGGACATAGCCGATATTGGGGAACTCATCCAAAAGCAAAGTCACATGTTCCTTCAGTTCACCTTCATCATATTCAAATGCCGCATGGTAGACCAGCGTATTGAACAACTGCGCGATAAGCATCGGGATCAGGACTTTCTGTTTTTCAGCTGCGTGGAATCCCGTCAGGAATAACGCTGTTTTCGCATCACCAAGTTCATCTAATGCGATGGTGTCGCAATAGCTGATATCTTCTAACGGTTTCCCGTTGAAGGCAGCCAAGCGTTCTGCTGCGGATGCACATACAGCTTTTGCGGTTTTCTCAGGCACAAGCCGGAACACGTCATAGCTTAAAACGGCTGGGTCATTTGGTTTCCTTTTGCGCGCTTCCTCAAACAAGGCATCAAATTCCCCTCCGCGCTCTGCTGCAATGGAAACCAGACGGTGCGCTTCATGCAGTGTACACTTTTCGCCTTGACGACGGCGCACCAGAAAGGCAAATACAGCATTAAATAAGGCTGTTTCGCTCTTTTCCCAAAACGGGTCGTTTACCTTGTTTCCCGGTTCCGTATTCTCAAGCAGACAACGGGTCAGATTCAGTGTATCTTCCGCATCTACGCTATACAGAAGTGGATTGTAGCCGTCAGAGGCCGCTGGATTTGCAAAATCCAGAACACGGATTGCATAGCCCTTTTGTCTAAGAGCTGCGCGGCTGCGTTTTAACAGTTCTCCGCTTGGATCCGCTACAACGTATGATCCGGAAGCATGCATCAGGTTCGGCAGTATGACGCAGGAGGTTTTTCCAGAAGCTGTGCTTCCAAGAACCAAAATATCGCTTCTACGTCTTGCCATGCTGTCATTCCATGAAAGGAAAATGTTTTTTGATACGAGCAGGTTATCTTCTCCCTGTGCATAGTCTTCTCCAAACGGGGAATTGTGGGTGCGGTTAAATTCTTTGATTTCATCTTCCGTCCAGCAGAGAGCTTCTGCGGACTGGCATACTTTTTCAATTTCTTTTTTCATGATTCCTTTTGCGGGAGATATGATTATCTCCCTCTCCTCCTTTTCTTTTAACTCACCGGCCCAAAAGACGGTACCGGCCAGTAACGCAGGACTGCCTTTCCGGTAATATTCTCTTCGTATACAATCTTGTTTTCCCAGTATCTTGCATCAAACGAATCATTCCGGTTATCGCCCATCATGAAATATCCGCTGTCCGGAACGGTAATGGAAAAGCTCTCATCTTTTCTCATTGTCTCCTTCAGGTATGGTTCCTCAAGTGGGGTGCCGTTTATGGATACGGTTCCGCCTTGAATGGTTACGGTATCGCCCGGCAGGCCGATGATCCGTTTAATCAGGTAATAGCCGCCGCCGTCCGGATCCGGGAAGATCACGATATCGCCGCGGTTATAATGTCTTATAAAACGCAGACCGATCACCCGGTCGCCGGTCATGATTGTGTTTTCCATGGAGCCGGACGGGATATAGGCATTGATCAGGACGTAATTCATCAGGAATGTCGTGACCAGGAAAATCAGCAGCATAAAACGAAGTGATTTGAAATTTTTTGAAAACATAAAAGATTCCTCCCTGTATGGTTCTCAGGGAGGCGACGCTTCCCTGTATGCCGGTTTGAGTTTCTATGTTTCTATACAGACCTGCGCATAAGGCGGGTCTACCAATCGACTACGAAAACTGTCGGTGGATGCTTTAGCGCTCCTCCTCCATCTCGTGGTCGTTGATTACTGCGGTAATGGTCTGTTCTTTCTCCAGATCAATCAGGATATCCTTCGGCCCGGCTTCCTCCAGCTCATATTTGATCTGTCTGGTTTCTTCCACGCTTTCCTCAATTTCCTGAATGAATGCCACTTTGACGGAACGGTCTTCTGCGGCAAGTGCGATCATAACTGGGTCTTTATCTGCTTCTTCCAGCATGGCCTGCAGGGCTACCGGATCTTCCAGGGTGGCGTAGCCAAGCGCACGCATACAGAATGCATGGATGAATTCCGAATCCCGCATATCCGCAAGATCCACGGTATTCACATCCCTCTTGCCGAACAGGGATTCCATATTGTCGCTGCGGTCGGATTTTAAACGCATCTCCAGATCGGAGTTGCCGGACTGGATCGCATGCCAGATGCTGTTATCCAGTCGTACCTGGTTATCTTTTGCCTGTGCTTTTTGTTCCAGATCCATGTTGTCCAGACGGAATTCCATGTGTGCTACAAGTTCACGCTTGTACATTTCAATCCGTTTCTCTGCATCCAGAACCGGGACTTCCTGTTTAAAGTTTTCAGGTTTCCCTGCTTCGCGGTTTTTTGTAAGATCATCAACCAGATGAATTTTTCCGTATCCACGGAGAATCTCATAAAGCCGGTCATCCCACCCCTGGTCCATGCGGGAGATCAGTTCCTCCTGTTTGCCGATGTGCAGATGGATTCCTTTTGAGTCGGAAGTGACATAGTGGTCCGGCGCATATGCGTCGTATACCACGCAGGACGCATGAGTATCCCCGAGCTTTGCAATGACATTTTCTATCTGTTTACCCCAGCTCTCGTCCCGTTCCATAATATTGGCACGTGCACTGGCGGAAAGGATTAAAGTCGCATACTTTAATTCACTCATTACCTTGTCCGCGTTGGCGGTTTCAAAATACAGCCTGCAGTTGTTGTTTTCCAGCGGAACACTACAATACGGCACCCGCAGGTCCCCGCGCTTTTCCATGTAGTCCAGTTTTTCCTGTTCCATGTCCACGGATGAAATACTGATGTTCTGCTCATTGCACCGGATGGCAAATGCCTTTGCATCCGTACGCATAATGGATTCCCGGGTGTTGAGTTTTTCCACGATTTCCCGGGCAAGTTCCTTATCCCTGGCGTCGATTACAAAATGACAAAGATTGGTCAAATGTCCATTCCGGTTGATACACTCTTCCGTCTGAACACGGCTGACCCGGTTGCGGTCAAGCTCTGCGATCACGCGGTCTTTCATGTAAGCACCGCAGGTAATCACCATACCGACGTTACGTTCCAGAATATCTTTGTTGATATGTCCGTCTTCCCCACGGGAGCGTTCCACAAAACTTAAACCACCAACATCTTCCAGCCGATCCTCAAATTTTACATCGTCATAGGACACACTGTATTTGCTCATGGCGTCATCCGCCATTTCAAACATGAGCTGTAATGTGCCCATCAGATACATGCCGACGTCTTTCATCGAAGCTTCCTGAGCCATAAAATGTTTACCTCCTTATTTTTTTCTCGTGGTAATTATGGAAAGGGAAGGTATGGTTCCCGCGGATACGGTTTAAGCAACAATTTAGGTTGCGCCCGGTATCTGCCATATATATAGGGCAGATTAAAATATGGCATTTTTTGTTATCCGCAGAAATCCACTTGCAGATTTTCAGGACCATAATTATAATGAAAATAGATATCCGCAGAAACGAAGTGAAAATTTCAGTTCGGCTTTATCCGCAAAAAAAATGAAACCGCTGATGTTTTTCAATGGGAGGAAAATATATATGGAAGATAAAAGAAAAATTGCTGCCAAATCCGGACAGCTGCGTTATTATACAGAAAGAAAATATGAGGAGAGCCCGATCTTAAAGTCTATGGACCCATACCGTCAGGATCTGCCGATCGGTTATGCAAAAAACTGCACGCGCAGAATGGATGTGCGTGAAAGCACCAAGGATTGCAGGGATGATCTCGGTTTTGGTATCATTCATGCCAGATATCTGGATATGCCTGCTGTCATGGACGGTGTGGATCATTACAATGCTTTCGCACTTCTTGATCTGATGGCAAACGTCTATGATGAGAATGACGCAAAGGCTCCGCAGAACAGTACGGTTCTTGATGCACTTGCTTATCTGGAGACCAGACCTGGTTATACCGTGGAAATGCTGCGCCGTTTTTATCCGAGCAACGCAAACTGGATGGACAGCCAGAGCGGCGAGGGGCCGAACAACAACCGCATCCTGGATCCGGTACAGCATTCCGTTATGATGAAACACCTGCAGGAACGTCCGGAAGTCAGGCAATCCATCCTTTGCGGCTCCCGTCATCATCAGTATTATAAGGATTACGAAAAAGATACGACATCCCAGGGATATGAACCGGCGTTTGATGAATAACTATATGTAAATGGCCTACCTTATGTGTGGGTCTGTATAGAAACTTTGACAGAATTAATCGTCACATGCTTGTGACTTCAGTCGTGAGAGATGGTTTCATGAATAATTTAGTGTAAAACCAATTTTCTCTGTTTTTGTTCCATAATTACTGTGTCGATGAGGATGGCTCCGATACACTGTCCTTGGACAATTGCATTACAGGTATAAAAATCAGAAACGAAAAGGAGACACAAGTTATGAATGGAACAGTAAAGTGGTTTGACACTCGCAAGGGATACGGATTTATCGTTGGTGATGACGGACAGGATTATTTTGTCCATTACAGTCAGATCCAGGCAGATGGCTACAAGACCCTGCACACTGATGAGCGTGTAAGCTTTACCGCTGGCAGCGATGCTTCCGGTCGTCCGGTTGCTACCTGTGTATCCGCAATCTAATCACAAAAAGATCCGGAATACCCGTCCTGTTATCAGGGCGGGTCTTTTGGTATTGAGAGGAGAATGTTTATGACAAACGAAGAGCTTACGCAGCTGTTTTTAAAACAGCAGGCAGAAGAACTGGCGGAGATCAGGCAGATTCAAAAGATTGCCGAGGGTGTCCTGGATGCATATCACATTGCCATTCCGATCAAGGATATTGATTCCGTTGTTGAAATGCTTGGTGGAAAAATTGAAGAGGCGAAAGACGTTTTCGGTCATGGTGTCATCAAAACTGGAGATTATACCTTTATCCTGAATCTCTGGCAGTACAAAGTTCCCATGGATGATCCAGTTGCCTGCTACAACTATGCGGCCACTAAGCTGCTTGGGCTGTTATTTATCGGTATGGGATTCCAAACGGATGAGGACTTGTGGCGGAGGCAACCGCTTGGACAAATTATCCATTTTCATGACCTTGGTCCTGGAAGTGATCCGGAGTGCCGGGCGCAGGCCTTTGCCAGGGCATTCATGATGCCGCGCAAACAGTTTCTGGACTTTGTGAAGAAGTCCAAAAATCAGAAAAAGCACCGGCTTAACGGTATGTTCAAGATTGATCGCGGCTGCAAATATTTTCATGTACCGCAGATTTGCATTGAGCAACGATACGGTATTGACCGGATTGCAGAACCAAAACAAAGATCGCCAAAATAACCATGCATAGAATTTGGCACAAGAAAAGCTTCCCCGCAAATCGAGGAAGCTTTTTCTTGCTGCGATGTTTATAGATAAGCGCGCTAAGACTCGTGACTTTAGTCATGAGATACAGCGCGCGAAACATGCAAGGAGGCTTTATGCTTCCTGCGTGTTTTACGCCACAAATACAAGCCCGGTATTCTTTGTGAGAATCCGTACTTTTACAGCCGGAAAATTCCGTTTTTCCTGGTCATAAGCACGATAATACTTTCCGTTCGTGATCTGGCCGGTCATCACATACCGTTTCCCTTCATACAGGAATACGGTTCCTGGCATCATGCGTCCCGGTGTATTGTAATATCTGGTGCTTTTGATGACAGCAAGCCTGGAACGCATGGCATCCGCCTGCGTCTTCCCATGTTCCTTGGCCATATCCACATACCAGTCTTCCAATGAATCCGTCTTCTGTTCCATCCGCTTCTTACGGTTTTTCGCCACCGTCACACCATCCAGCTTATAGGTGCGTTCCGTCTGGTGATGAATGATGGCACGGTTATGCTTCCGGAACTGCAGGATCTCAAACGGTTCGGTTTCCACCAGTGTCTCTTCCGGTTTTAGGTGGCTGCAGGCAATGCAGTAGGCATCCACGTCATGATCTTTCTCCAAATGGTGTTTCTCGCGGAATTCCTTCGTGTTCCATCCGTTTGTCACATGGAAATGGCCAGGGAACAGATCCGCCAGCGTTTCCACAAGTTTCGGAATGATCTGGTTTAATACCGATGTGCCGCCGTACTTCTTCGTGAGCCCGGTTTTCATCTCTGTCAGTCTCTCTGCGGTATCCGCATCCTTATGTACCAGTTCATGACACTTTGGACAAAGACCGGCGATGTTTGCAATCGTGTTGCTGCCACGGCGGCTTCTCGGCACGATATGGTGATAATGGCCGATAGACTCTTTTCCACACAGTAGGCACTTCCCATCCTGTTGTTCTTTCACTGCTGCTTCCAGTCCGCCGGTTCCGCATAACGGACCGTGGCAGAAATCAATCTCCCGTTTCTTCATCTCCGGATTATCCAGCTGCATAAATGCAAACTTGTTGAGTTCTATGGCCACGTCCGTGACCGGAAGGATCTTTGCCAGTCTTACGAACAGGTTGATGTGTGTTCTCAGCAGCTGCGTAGCCGTCGGCGTCAGCCATCCTTCCGGTCTCAGACGATTGTTAAACCGTGATTCCGTGTTGATGATGTCTTTGACCGCTATCGGTTCACTGCATCCTGGAAGCATTCTTCCTTCCAGATGCTTTGCCGTTGTATGCAGCTTTCTGGCGAGCCGTTTCCTTGCCAGGCGTTCTCCCCGTCGGGAAGCCCGTCTGGTCGCCATGCGGTCTGCCATCAGCTTCGGGATTTCCTTATTCCGGGTTAAGCAGTGGAACCGCCCCAGTTCCTTTCCGTCAAAACGGACGGCAGCCATTCCAATGTTGGTTCGTCCCGGATCCTGGCCTAACGTGACCGGCTGAAGGATACGGGTCCTTGGTTTGTAGGTAAGCTGAATGGTAAACGGCAAGGTATCCACTGCCTTTGCCCGATCGGATTTCAGCATCCGGCGTACCTTGCCGAAACGGCAGGTTGGCATGAGCGGTTTCCCGTCTACATCCAGTACATATACGTATCTCATCTAATAACTCCTTATTTGTTGTAAGCCGGTATGAGCGGAAAACCGCACATACCGTTAAAGTTTCCATAGCATGGGCATGTCTAGCCGGAGCGCGGAGCTTGGAATCACCCCGCGGCGAATGACATGTCACTGCTCTGCTCAGTAACCCTTTCTTCCATCAGGACCTGCATCTGCAAGCCCGTGATTTCAGTCATGGGTCATTGACTCGGTTCCGTAATACGCTCCGGCGCATAAAATACACGGTACAGCAGATCATACAGTTCCTCTTCCGTTTCTTTACGAATGGAGATTTGCCGCCCGTCCTGCAGAGTTGCGGCTACTACATAGTATTCTGGAAATGTTACACCAAATGCAACACACTGAGATTCGTTCTGCTTTTCTGCATAGTACAGAGTACCGCTCACACAACCGGGAAAATGCTCCGCCTGTTCTTTTGGGATCGGGGATGAACCGATTTCCATTCCTTTCTGTACCAGCGGTATGGTCTGAAACATGTTTTCGAATGTACTTTTAGTCATGTCAGAGCGCCCCTTCCTACTCTTTGATTTCATCCGGGATTATTTTCCGGTAAATGTCCGGTCGTTTCCCAAGCAGTTTTTTCACATCTTTCTTTTCCATGGTCACCAGCTCATCACTCCGCCCCATGATACTTAGGATCTTAAAGAAATAACCTGCCGGCATCCGATAATAAAATACTTTCATCTTCCCGTCGCGGATATCCTTCTCTTCTGCCAGATACTGTTCCGCTTTCTCTGTGTCATACAGAATATCATTCATAATAACACTGATTTTCGGTACGTGGGTGTTTAAATAGTAACGCTCCTTCTGCTGCTTGGAAGCAAAGCGGTTGAACCATGCTGTAAAACGCTTCGGATGATGTTCAAACATATAGGCGATCCATTCATCGGAGAGTACAGGCTTTCCCTTGACTTCTGTAAACATTTTCGGGACCTTTTCCGGCTCCTGTGCGTATCTCTCTTCGGCCTCTTCTTTCTGGCCACTTTCGTCTTTGGTGTCTGTCTGGTCCAAAGTGTCCTGGGCCGATTTTATCGTTTCGGATGCGGCGGTCTCTTCTTTGGAAATTTCCTGTTTCCCGTTATCGTTTCTATACGTTTCGTTGTGTTTGGTTGGAACTTCATGCTCCGTCACACTCGAATTTTTGGGCTGCTTTGATTCTGTTTCTTCCGCTGGCACATTCCTATCAGGCTTCTCCTCGTTTTCCCTTGAGTCTTCTTTAGCGGCACCATCTTCTTTCTTCGGTTTGGTTTTCTGAACATCCTTTTTCTGAAGCACTACTCCCCCATTGGTTTTGACGCTATCCACATCGTCAGGTTTCCCATCTTCGCCTGTTTGTTTTGGGCGGAACTCTTGAAGCTCCTCGGGGTCTGTATCCAGATTTACTTCCGGTACTTCTTTTTCCTGTTCCGGTTCATCGGCTTTATCAGGTTGTAAGGTTTCTTCTTCTGTTTCCTTTTCTTCCTCTTTCTGTTCTCCTGCGGCGCCCTGGAACGCTTTCTTTACTCGCGACGCTACATGTGCAAAAAAGCTCTGCTTGTTATCCGCGGGCATTTTCTCTAGCTGTCCCTCTTTTTCTTTTTCAGATTCTTCTGAAAGAATGCCGGGTGTATTTGGTCTTCCCGTTTCCTGATTACCGGATGTGTCAGGAGTGTCATCTTCCCAGAACTGTACCATGCAGGTTCCAAGTTTTTCGTAACCGCAGTACGGACAACGATATGATACTGCTTCTCCGTGGTAACGGTAAATACCCCACATAAATTCGTGCAGACCTTCTTCTCTGGCCATTTCGGCGCCGCAGATCTCACATAATTTTTTTTCAGTTTCTATGATGGTTTCCTCCCTTCTGATCTCTATTTTTTAGTTTCTAATTTCGAGTTTCGAGTCTCTATACAGACCCGCACATAAGGCGGGTCGCACCGTGCAGGTCCCAAGTTTTTCGTAACCACGTTTCTATACAGACCCATGTTTAAGGCGGATCTTCCTTACCCACCACATGTGCCGGATCATAATAGTTTCTATACAGCCCCACGCTCAAGGTGGGTCCCTCACTATCTGGTGTTTTCTGATAAACCTATCAGGTTTCTATACAGCCCCACGCCTAAGGTGGGTCTACCGGCTTGCCGCATCTCTTCCAGAGACTGCGTTTCTATACAGCCCCACGCCTAAGGTGGGTCCCGTTTTCATAGAACAGGCCACGGTATGTAAGTTTCTATACAGACCCACGTCTAAGGTGGGTCTTTGGTAAGGTGATGATCCATCCGCAACCAGTAAAACTAGAGTCTGGGCGATTGGAATATAAGTATAGTGAAACCGTTTCTCATGACTGAAGTCACGAGCTCCCAGTATCCGGGTGAACTACCCGCCACTTAGGCTTATGCCTTGAAGTGTGGGCTTCGGCTCCGAAGAACCTTTGTTTTTCTCGCCTACGAGGAGTCAAGTTTACTTTCCCGAATCTTCCGCTGTATAACCGATGGACTGATTGAAGTCGTCCATGAACTCATAAAACATCTGCTTCGTTTTGTCGTGTGCAGCAGGCGCCTCAACAGAATCGACACCTTTCTGCATTTCTTCCATCGTATCAATATCCGCCAAGGTATCCGGATCATCCTTGTAAATATCACGCAGATACTCGAAGTATCTATGCCGTCCGTTTTCCTCTCCCTTGAAGCTGCGCAGGACAAATACCTGCTGGCGATTCAACTGTTTTCTCATCTTCTTTGTCATTTTTTTCTCCTTTCTATGCTACCTACCGCAGGTTAATCTGCAGTTTGTATTTCGGGTTTTTCATTTTTTTGAGTGCCTTCGCTTCGATCTGGCGGACGCGCTCACGGGTGACGTGCATGATCAATCCGACTTCTTCCAGCGTCAGTGGTTTGGAACCATCCAGACCAAATCGGTAATTCACTACCTCTCGCTCCCGATCAGTCAGGCAAGAATCCATGCAATCCATGATTGTTTCGTGGATATTGGCACGAATTGCTGCTTCTTCTGGAGAAATACCGACAGAATCTGGAACAAAATCTCCAAGAGTGCTGTCCGAATCTCCATCATCATTACCGATTGGAGTATCAAGAGAAACAGTATCCTGCCGATACGCCATAAGCTCCAATACTCTTTCCCTGGTAAATCCGGTATATTCACAGATAAACTGCATCTCTGCCTCTGCACCGAGCATCTGCTGTTTTGCCTGCGCTTCCGCCTTTCTTAATCGGCTAAGGCTTTCATGCAAATGTACCGGGATGCGGATTGTCCGGCTCTGATCGGCAATCGCCCTTGTGATCTTCTGACGGATCCACCAGGTTGCATAGGTTGTAAACCGATACCCTTTCGTATAATCAAATCGTTCTGCTGCCATCATCAGCCCCATGGCTCCTTCCTGGGCAATATCATCCTGAGTCAGGCCGATGCTGGTAAAATGATGCGCAATCTTTAATACGTAACGCATGTTATGTTCAATTAATTTGGTCCTGCCGAGTTTCCGTTCCTCTTCATTTTTTCCATCTTTTGCAAGCTTCGCCCAGTACAGTTCCTCTTCTACCGAAAGAATCGGAATACTGCGGATCATACGTGTATAATAATCATTGATTTCAATTTTGCCGTCATCCATGAGTTCTCTATCCGGCTCGCGTTCCAGTTCCTTATCCAGTTCCGCTTCGGTGTCCGGATCAAATTCTGTATCTGTTTGTAATTCCTGAAAAGCCTGTTCTTCCCGGTCTTTGTTTTCTGCCTGGAAAACGGCGTTTGCACATTCCTGCCAAATGCTTTTATTCTTCAACATCTATCTCATTCCTTTTTCTGCTCGTCTTATTGCTGCACCAATTATGGAATTTTTTCCCCGTCTTTCGGTATGAATAGGTCATCGATGCACGACATTTTTCGGCTAACCGCAATACGCGCTTGAAAATCGGCCACATGGAATGAAAAAACGGCCACAGATATTTCTGCGACCGTTGTATGAAAACATCGTCATTTTTTTGTCAAGTTCTTTTGTCAGACACTGTTTCTTTGTCTGTAATGTGGGCAACTCTTACAGATATCCTTGTTGTGTTTCTTATACAGACACTTCATTTCTCCGTTGTAAATGCAGCGGTTCCGTACTTTCCTTGTGATCAGGAAAGCAATAAATGCTGCTGCCAGGATCACCGGAATGGATGTAATGACCGGATGTTCCTCAAACGCTGCAGCTGCTGCCTGGTACGCTGCCGTAATGAAACCGACAACCGCATCCTTGACCCGTTCAAACAGACTTTTTGACTGGGCCGTGCCATCCCCCTTTTCATAGGAAACCGTCACGGACATCGTATAGATAGTCTGTTCCTCGTCCGGGATTTTTTCTTCATATAAGCAGCTCCATGTTTTTCCGGAAATGGATGGGAGTGTTACGGTGCCACTATAGACTGCATCAATGTCCCTGACCAGTTTGCTTCCATACGCAGTTGCGGTACGGATATCGCTTTCTCCTTCGACCGGTTGCAGGTCGATGGAGTTGATCCGGTATGCAGACGGATTCAGATGCAGGATGGCAAGAAGATCATCTTTATAGTCCATCAGATCGGAATCCTTTGGAATTTCTTTTCCGTTTAACACCAGGATATCCGCATCGTAGCCGTGGATCGTGATATCGAACTGGAACGTGTCATCCCAATACTCTTTTTTGACTGTCTGGCTCACAAGATTCAGAGGTGCCTTTACGGTCTGGCCTGTGTCCGTGTCCTGGAATTCGATTTCTTTTTTGTCCTGAATCTGTACACCTGCCTCAACACTTTTATAGGACACTGTGGTTTCCTTGTATTCCGACCGTTCTTTTGTAGTCTGCATATTCAGCGTTTTGGATTGCAACACATAGTTAAGTCCATCTTCTCCGGTCACTTCCTGTTCCGGCATATGTTCCGCTTCGTCCCCGGTAAACACTTCGCTTTCATAGGACATGGTTCTTGGCCGCGTCGCTTCCTTGGAAACAACCAGCGGCGTCTTCCATTCCAGCACATGATAGGTTTCTCCATTGACTTCCACGGTTTCCGGGAGGTGCGCCGCGGCATTCTCGTCCGGATCATAGGTCTGGTAAGTCACTTTTGTACTAAACTGATCCGCGCCAGCTTCCACACCGTCCGTTTTTACTGCTGCGATGCCATCGTTTTCAAGTCTTGTCAAGGCGATATTTTCCAGGGTCTCACCCCCTGATTCTTTCGTTGTTTCTCCGGTTCCGTCCGTTTCCATCACCGGGGCTGGTTCCACCACAGCAGCCCTTTCAGTACCGGTCATGGGAAACGGTTCTGCCATATCTGCCCAGGCGGTTCCAGCCTGGCACCCTGCAATGAGGGTGCCGGCCAGGATGACCGCGCAGGTTCTATTTTTCAGTGTTCTGCGCATGCTTTTCTCCTTTCTTTCTTCTGGACATTGTAAATCCAATCAGGCCAAGTGCCAGCATTGCGGACAAAGTCATGAACGGGAAATAATCACCGGTCTTATCTTTTCCCGCAAACGGGTGCCAGTTGCCGTCACGGTCGAACCAGCCGTTTCCATAACCGTTGGCATCATTGTTGTAGGTTGCATCAATGAAGCCTTTCTTGCCTGGCTCCGGAAGTTTCGGTTTGTCCTTTTTGGTGTTATAGAAGGTGGTTTCACCTTCCACGCCGCTTGCCTTCACGGTAAATGTGATGTATCCATCAGAAATTTCGTATTCATCCGGTACTTTGGTTTCTCTTACTGCATATGCGCCGTACTGTCCCGGTTTGAAGCTGATCAAGCCATATTCATCGGTTGTTCCTTTGTATACAACCTTGCCGGATTCATCCGTGATCTCGAACCGTACGCCCTTGATGCTTTCTCCTGTCTCCGCATCCGCTTTCTTGATCGTCACGGTACGCGGTGTTTCGTAGTTTGCCACGTTTTCCATGCGGTTTGTGGAAGAAGTGATTTCCAGTTCGTAAACGGTTTCATTTGCCTCGTATCCGTCCGGAGCTTTGGTTTCCTTGTAAGTGTATTTTCCGGTCTTCCCGAACGATACAGCAGCGTATCCGCTCTGTCCGGTCTTCACTGTCTTGTAAACCTTTCCGTCCGCATCGTAAATGGTAAATTCCGCTCCCTCCAGGGCTTTTAAGGTCATTCCGTCATATTTATGGAAGGTAACGGTCGGCGTGGATGATTTTCCGCCGCCACCGCCGCCATGGCTGCCGCCGCCACCCGGTTTCTTATGGTCCACCATGGTTACGGTAAGGATATTGCCAGGTTTTGTGACCGGCACGGTAAATTCCATATCCGAAGAGATCTGGTATCCGCTCGGCGCCTCAATCTCATGGAAGAGGTAGGTGACGCCAGCTTCCAGTCTTTCCGTAAACTGCAGGGAACCATCCAGACTGAATTCCGGCACGGCAATTTCCCCGTTATCCTTGCGGATGATTGAGAATTTACCACCGCTTAATTCCTTGCCGTTTTCATTCGTCTTCACTACTTTGATTTCTGTCGGTTCATCGACCATGCGGATTACCTGTGTTTCCGGCGAATTGGTAACAGTAAAGGTTACAGGGTCTGCCTTATAGTAGCCGGTCGGCGCGGTATCCTCTTCCAGCGTATATGTCTTACCAACATCCAGGACGCCTTCTACGTCATGCGGGTTCCCATCGGTCTCCCATGCATCAATTACGTCACCGTTTTCTGCGCGGAGTACCAGCTTTGCACCCCTGACAGCGGTTCCATTGCGGTCTACCTTCAGGAAACGCATCTTGGTCGGCGCGTCTTTCATATGGATCGCATTGTCCGTAACCGGAATGTCTTTCTGCACGCCTTTGGCAAGTACGGTTCCATCCGGAAGTACGGCATTACCGTTTTCGTCAATGGTCACGGTTGTCTCGCCGTTTTTCAGGGTGCCGTCCGGTTTTACGGTAATGGATGTGGTATAGCCGTTTTCATCATACAGTAAGGTATTGCCGTTCTTATCCACGTAGTGAGCATCCGATACGGTACCGTCCTTTCCAACAGTAAACTCAATGTCCTCGGAGTAATTGTAACCCTTCGGCGCATTTTCCTCGTGGAAACGGTAGGTTTCCCCGGCAATCAGTTTTTCCTGTAATACATGCGGCACATCGGTGCTTCTCCATGCATCTACTGTAGTCAGTTCGCCGTTTTTGCCCACTTTCTTTAATTCACAGTAAGCACCAGGAACTTCCTGTCCGGCAAAATTCTCTTTTGTCAGTGTCACTTTGGTTCCTTCATCGCTCATCGGAACTTCCATGCTCTCGCCGTAGTGGCTGACGGTAAATTTCACATCTTCCGCAGCGGTATAACCATCCGGCGGGGTTACCTCATGCAGCCAGTAAGTATGGTCTGCTTTCAGTACCACATCCCACTCCTTCCAGATGCCTTCCATCTCAAAGGTGTCGATCAGCACTTCGCTCTTATCCTCTGACAGGATCTGGAACTTGCCACCCGTCAGGATATGGTCCGGATCGCCGACACTGTGCTTTAACAGCCAGATGATCGGGTAATCCGGCGTCTCATGTTCCGGCTTATCGCCCTGCACCGGGGTATGTGCATCATCTTCCTTATCCCCGATTCCCGGATACTCCTTGGAATCTCCTGTGGTGCCGTCCGGTTTTTCAGCCTTTACACCGTAGGTACGCGCGGTATTCAAGTAACCAAGTCCATCATCCTTTGCTGCGTTGGACAAACGTTCCGCTGCATCTTTGGTAATAACTGCCTGGAAGACAACAACCGCTTCTGCATCCGGTTCGATTCGGATCTTCGCAACCTGGTATCCGACTCCTTCGCCGTATTCCGACAGGTCTTCGCCGCGGATTTCGGAAATCTTCAAATCCTTGAAGTATTTGCTGATCTCCGGTGCATAGGCATCGGTTACATACATGGTTAACGGCATGGTGCCGGTGTTTTTGATGCGGGTCTCATAGCTTACGGCCGTGCCAGGCTTAAATCCGAATTTTCCGGTATCGCCCTTGGCAGGTGCATCTTCCACTCTTCTCTTATCCATGCTGTAGGAAGGGTATTCCTTATCCGGTTTCTGCACCGGAGTATTTGCGTCGTCTTTCTTGTCTCCAAGTTCATCCGGGTAATCTTTTTTCGTTACGGTTACTTCGGTCTTTTCATCCCCCTTGCCGTCACCGTCCTTGTCCTCGCCACTGTATTCATAATACTTACCGATGACATTGGTGGTGGTTGCAGTATTTAAGTAGCCCAGTCCGTCATCCGGTGCGGAATTGGACAGGTTCTCTTTATCCGTCAGGACGGTAGCTTTATAGGTGACCACTGCGTAAGAGCCGGCTTTCAGTGTGATATTGGCTTTGGAGCCGTTCACGCTGTTTAAGGTGCCCATGGAGCTGTTTAAGCGTCCGCTGGCCAGGCCGTAGAAACGGACTGCGTCAACTTCCGGAGTCGTGAAACGATCCAGCTCTTCGAAGGCATCGTTCACATCCATGGTCAGAGTCATGGAACCAGTATTCTTAATAGTGACGTCGTATGTTACGATATCGCCCTTAAAGAAACCGAACTTGTCCGTTCCGGTTTTCTCCGGAGCTTCCGTTACACGCTCTTTTTCCATCTCGTATTTCGGTTCCTTGCCTTCCGGTACGTGATCCGGCGGGTTCTCATCCGGCGGATTGACCACAACGATCGGTCGGTTTTTCATGGTAACGGTCTGACGGTCTCCGTTTTCATTGACGGTGAATTTCACGTCATAGCTGTAGTAGTACCCGTCAATGGTCTCTACCTCATGGAGCGTATATTCTTCGCCTGCGATCAGTTCTCCGCTTACGATGAACTCGCCGCCTGCGTCCGTTGTCCACTCCTTAACGACCTGGTTGTTTCTGTCAATGATCTGCAGCAGGACTCCGGCCAGAGGTTTCTTTGTGACAGCGTCCACCTTGCGGATATCAACATCGGTCGGTTTATCCGTCATGGCCGCTTCCACCTGCTCTCCGTAATGGCTGACGGTGAATTTTACGTCCTCGGCTTTTGAGTAGCCTGCCGGAGGAGTCACTTCATGCAGCCAGTAAGTATGGTCTGCTTTCAGTACCACATCCCATTCCTGCCAGGTGCCGTCCATGGTAAAGTTGTCGATCAGGACTTCCGATTTATCTTCGGAAAGCACCTGGAAGGTTCCGCCCGGAAGAATGTGTTCCGGATCGTCCACGCTGTCTTTTAACAGCCAGATGATCGGGTATACTTTCTTATCCGGTTCCGGTGTATCCGGTTTTTCGTCCGGTTTATCCGGCGTGCCAGGTTTATCCGGGGTCTCCGGTGTCTGTACCGGGGTGTGTGCGTCATCTTCCTTATCCGGAATCTGCGGATATTCATCTTTGCCACCTTCCGTTCCGTCCGGTTTTTCGGCAATAACATTATAGGTTCTGGCAGTATTCAGATATCCTCTTCCGTCATCCGCTTCTGTCCAGGAAAGGCGCTCCGGTGCTGTATCTGATACAGTTGCCTGATAGGTAATAACCGCTTCCTTACCCGGTTCAATACGGATTCGTGCAGTCCGCGTTCCAATGCCGTGTCCTGCAGCGGAAATATTCTCTCCTTCAATGGCAGTGATTACCGGAGTTGTAAAGTATTTGCTTACGGACGGCGCATAGGCATCCGTTACGAACATCTTTAACGGGAGATCACCGGTGTTTACGATCCGTACCTGGTAGGTAACGGTGTCTCCGCGGTGGAAGCCGAATTTATCGGTCTCTGCCTTTGGTGCTGCAGGGCTGATTCTGGTCTTGTCCATCTGGTAGGATGGATTTTCCGGTGTATCCGGTTTTTGTACCGGAGTGTTCGCATCGTCTTTTTTATCTTCCAGTTCTTTCGGGAAATCTTCTTTGGTTACGGTTACCTCGGTCTTTTCATCTCCCTTGCCATCGCCGTCATGGTCTTCCCCACTGTATTCGTAGTATTTACCGATGACGTTGGTGGTGGTTGCAGTATTTAAGTAGCCCAGTCCATCATCCGGTGCGGAATTGGACAGGTTCTCTTCATCCGTCAGCACATATGCTTCGTAGGTTACCACAGCATAGCCGCCGGTGCGGATCGTGATGTTAGCCACGGAACCGTTCATGCTGTTGATGCTGCCGCACTCCATATTCTGGCGCACGCTGCCGTTTAAGTAGAATTTCACGGCTTTCACCTGCGGGGTACTGAACAGCTCCGGCTTCTCAAATGTATCATTCACATCCATGGTCAGGTCCATGGAACCGGTATTTACAATGGTTACGTCATATTCCACACGATCTCCCTTAAAGAAACCAAATTTCTTTGTTCCTTCTTTTGCCGGGGCCGGTGTGGTGCGCTCCTTTTCCATGGTGTAATCCGGGTTCGGAGTTTCCGGTGTCGGCGGCTCTACCTTTGGATATTCATCCGGCGGTGTTACCACCTTGATCTCGCGGTTGCGCATCTGTACTGTCTGCGGTTTTCCGTCACGGTTGACGGTAAAGGTTACGTCATAGCTGTAATAATAGCCATCCACGGTTTCTTTCTCATGCAGGGTATAGGATTCTCCTGCAATCAGAGTTTCTTTTAAATCAAATGCGCCTGTTTCATCGGTTGTCCATTCGGAAACAACCGTACCATTCTTATCAATGACCTGAAGTACGGCACCTGCCAGACTCTTCCCGGTTGTGGAATCCACCTTGTCAAAGTGGATATCGGTCGATGCATCTTTCATGATGATCACGTTATCCTTGATCTGCATGTCGGATTTTACTCCGCCCGCAAGCACGGTTCCGTTTTCATCCACTGCATCACCGTTTTCGTTCACGGTAACCGGTTTACCGTCTTTTTCAAATGTGCCGTCTTCCTTCACGATGATATCGGTCTGGTATCCTTCTTTATCATACAGGAGTTTATTGCCATCTTTGTCCACGTAGTGGGCGCTTTCAATGTGTCCGTTGCGGTCAATCGTAAACTCGATGTCTTGGGAGAATCCGTATCCATCCGGGGCTTTTTCCTCATGGTAACGGTACGTTGCTCCTGCAGACAGCTTCTCTCCGATCTCGTGGTCTTTTCCTTCTTCGGAAACCCAGCGGTCGATCTGGGCGGTGGTTCCGTCCTTATTGACACGGGAAATCACGCAGAGAGCTCCCGGCAGTTCTTTTCCGGCAAAATCTTCCTTGCGTAAGGTAGTGTCAAACGGAGCATCTTTCATTTTCAGAATATTATCAGCAACTTCGATTTCTTTTTTGGCACCTTTTACAAGGATTTCCCCGTTATTTCCAACAATGTCGTCTCCCTGGCGGGTTACCTGTGCTTCCCCGTTCCAGTAAGTTTCCATGCCACTCTCATCGGTTCTTACGACGATATCGGAAGGATTACCGTCCTCATCATAAACCACGGTCTCGCCGCTTTCATTGATATAATGAGCATTTTTGACGTTACCGTCGCGGTCCAGGGTAAACGCAATGTCAAGGCAGTAGGTGTATCCATCCGGAGCGCCTTCCTCATGGAACATATAGGTTTTTTCCGGTGTCAGTTTTCCCTCAATGACATGTGGTGTTGTACCGGATACCCAGGCGTCAATCACCTCACTGTTTCCATTTTCTTTTAATTCCTTCAGTTCGCAGGACGCACCCGGGATTTCTGCACCGGCAAAGTCTTCCTTGGAGAAGGAAACAACGGTCGGCTTATCCTGCATGACAACCTTATCAATGGTTCCGTCCTCGGAAACTGTAAAAGTCACATCCTCAGAATATCCGTAGCCGTCCGGAGCCTTTTCCTCATGGAAACGGTAGGTCTTGCCGGCTTCCAGAACACCAGTGAATTTCTTCGGTTCTTTTGTAGATACCCATTCCATTGGGTTTCCGAGTTCATCGGTCAGGACATTTCCGTCCTCATCCGTGATGCGACAGGTTGCCCCTTCCAGCTCTTCACAGTCCGTCCAGTCTGTTTTAGTGAACCATACCTCTGTTTTCTTATTCAGCATGGTCACGTTCTTGACCTGGCATTTTTCGCCGAAGCTGAACTCGTACTGGTTCAGGACCATTGGCTCAGCCTTTGCAAACAGCAGGTTCTCCTTTAACGTGTAGTCTGCGTTTTTCTGGAATACCGTACGTTTGCTGGTCTCATTTCTTGTATTGGTAAACAGTACATTGGTTACGGCATTTTTTGAAGTTTTTCCTTCCGTATTGCTGCTTGCAACCGTAAATGGATCGTTCTCTGCCACAATGCGTGTTACAGCGTACTTCGTATTGTACGGCAGGTCATTGATCAAAAGGAAATCATTGCCGCTTAAGGTTACGGTAAAGTCCGTCTCTTTTCCTGCTGCACGGAATACGCCATCAGAGTAACGCGTGCGATAATCATATAATCCATCCAGTGCTTCTCCATTCTCTCCGGTCAGAGTCACATGATATGTAAACTCTGCATTCTCATTTTCCAGATGGGTGCCGGAAACAACGTTTGTCAGCACCAGTTTTGAGGTATTCTCAAACAGGCCGCTACCCTTATTGACAGCAACTACATTCAAATAAGAATAGCTTCTTTCTCCGATGAAAACCTTCTGGTTGATATAGCCGGATGCATTGTCATCGATTTCGGCAACGATGGTATAGCTGCCATCCTCTTTTTCCGTTGTTGCCTTATAGTAGCCGGATCCATCTTTTTTCAGGTCATCCGTGCTTAAATAAGTCAGTCCGTCTGCTGGAACCAGAATCACATCCTGGCCTGCGCCGTGATAGGTAATGCGGTAACGGATCTGTTTTCCCGGCTGCGCCGCCGCGTGGTTCACGCCATTCGTGCTGGTCAGACTGCGTACAACAGTCAACTCATTCGGGTCAGCCTCCAGCGGATTGGCAACGGTATAAGTGCCATTCCCGTCCGGGGTGTAGGTTACAACCGGTTTCCCGTCTGCGTCCATGACTTCCACGTTCAGCCCGGTTACTGCATCGTTCAGATCAATCTGCATCCAGTCATGATACAGTTTGGCATTGAATGTTGTGGTACTTAACCGGTCTGTTGCTCCATTGGTGTATTTTACATACTCGGATGCGCGGTAACGGTTTCCGTCCATTACATTATCGGAAGAAAGGTTTAAAACGCCGGTCTTTAATGTACCGAGGTTTTTCTCCGTGCCGTCCGTCAAATCCTCAAGCACGACATAAGTTCCGAGTACAGAATGGGTCGTAAAGGTCACGCTTTCCACGGCACCTGTATTGTCGGCAGTAAAGTCGATCATGTTCTGCTCTTTCGGATCATACCAGGTCTTGCTGATTCCGGTTCCATCCGCAGAGATCTGGAAGAACATATCATCGGCTTTCGTGTAGCCGGCCGGAGCTTCTTCCTCACGCAGGACATAAGTTCCGCCAGCGGTCAGCCCGGTGACTGCATGGGTCTTTTCGTTTTCCTTTACATTCCAGGTCCAGTCCTCTTTCATGGATTTTCCATTGCTCTTCCAGGTTCCGTTTTTCTGTACTGCTTCATAAATGACCAGTTTTGCCCCAGGAACCGCGGTACCGTCTTTAAAATCAGCTTTTGAAACTGTCAGCTGGGACTCTTCATCTGTTACGGTCAGGACACCGTCTTTGATTGCGGCATCTTTCGTGTTTACCATAATGGCCGCAGAACCGCCGTCCGCTTTCTTGGTATCCATGGTAAATTCATGGATGGTCGGGTCCAGCGTGTACCCGGCCGGAGCGCTAACCTCTGTGATCGTAAAGATATATGGGTCGAGTTTTCCATCTGCTGCAAAGCGTGCGGTATCGGTAATGTTTAACGCTGCGTTGCCGTCTGCGTCTGTGGTCATTGTACCCACTTCGATGCCACCAAGGGTTTTATTCTTCACAGAAAAAGTCGCGCCGGCCAGCGGGCTTCCTTCTTTGTTTTTCTTCACAACCTTTACGGCAACCGGGAGCGGTTTATCCACAACGCGGATTCCGGTCAGAGCATCCGCTGTGCTTAAATCCGTCACATGGATTTCCTGTACCGGCGCTGTTTCATAATATGCCGGAGCGGAAACCTCCACGAGATAATAATAGCCGTTCTTTAAGTCCGTTACCGTGTGCGGGCGGTAGTCGCCGATCTGGTCCTTCCGGATCAGTTCCGCTTTATATTCCGCTTCCGTATAAACGCCATCCTTGCCGGTTTCAAAACTTTCCGCCAGGACTGCACTGCCGGGGACTTTACCGTCTGCAAAAGCGGTTTCATAATCCGCAATCTCGGTTTCGCTGTAATAAAGGTTCATGGAAGCTCCCGGGATGACTGCGGCATGCTGCGCATCTTCCTCGCTGAGCGCGGAACCATTCTGGGTCCCGGTGTAGTATGTCTGATCTTTCTGCCCGATTTTTGCAACGGACAGCTGTTTCTCTTTATTCTCTAAGGTATATCTCTGAACGGCATCCATGTTTTCAACCGTTACCTGCTTATCGGCGGCGGTCACATAGCCGGATGGAGTTTCGGTCTCGCGGAGGATATAGTTGCCTTCCGGGATGTAATCAAAGCGGTGCATACCGTCAACCGTATCATAGGTCACCATATTGGCATATTTTCCTGTATATCCGTCGGTGTAGTTAAAACCGAAGGAAACGCCGTATGCCTGGCTGCCGGATTCATTTCCGTCATTAAGCGGATAGATACTGATGTGCATTCTGGTGCCGTTGCTGACATTCCATACCTGGTCGGACAGGGTTCTGGAGGCAGCTTCGTCCTTTTCCGCTGACATGGTTTCCTGATAGGTAAAGCTTCCTTCTTCCTGGTTTCTCTTTGCATATGCCTCACGGAATGCCTCCGGCGCATCGTCCGGCGCATTCCCTGACAGGCAGGTGATTCTTGTGCCGTCGGAAATGATCCAGATCTCCTTTTCAGCAGTGGAAGTGCCGGAGCGCACTGCTTCCCTGGTTACTTCCCAGGAAAACTGCGTCATGTCCGTATTTCCATTCTGAACCTGTTCCGTAAAACTTTCCACAAAACTTGTCTTTGCGGATTTGCCGGTGAAGAAATTCGCAATGCGTGTCCACACAGATGTGGATGTTTTCTTTTCCGTGTTGTTGGTATAATCGGAAAGATCATCCGTTTTCCATTCCGCCACGGTATTGCCGTCCTGGTCGATCAGGGACAGGCCTGCTCGGTTGGTATTCGGCATATGACGGTTCTGCATGCCGTCATAATAGAATTTTTCGATTTCCAGTCTGGTATGCTCATCGGTCATGCCGAAGATCTGCACGCCGCTTTCCCCGGTAATGGTCAGATTCTGCGGTTCCATGGTTACGTAGCCATCTGGGGTTTTAACCTCGGTTACGGTGTAGTTTCCGGCCGGGATGCCCTCTAAGAACAGCGGGGATGAGGTATCAAATTCCAGATACCAGGAACCGTTTTCTTCTTTTTTCGTAATCTCTTTATTGCCGGTTACCTTGACCCAGTCGCTGAAACTTTTCTTTGTTTTGGTATCCGCAGCTTTTAATGCAAGAACCGCACCGTTCACATGCTTAAAATACCACTGCCCCTTTGTTTCCTTTACAGTTACGGCCGCTCCAGCGTCATTCTTTTCCTGTTCGCCGTTTACATACAGATCTTTCTCGTATCCGTTTGGAGCATCCACTTTGATAAACTCCGCTTTGACAGTGGTATCGGTCATTTCTGACGTCTGTACATCCGTGCTTTCATTGACTGTCACGCCGACCGGCAACCCTTTTGCATAGCCGTCCGGAGCTTTACGCTCTTCCATGATGTAGGTGCCCTGGTTGACACGCTTTAACATGTCAGCCTGTCCGCCGGATTTGGTATCGGAATATACATCATTTCCGGTTTTCCCGTCAGCACTGATGGTGTTCTTTCCATCCGCAGTGTTTTCCACGGTATCCACTTTCTGGGTGTCAAACGGGTCATTCGGAGTATTTTCTCCGGTTGTCCATACGTTTTCCATCAGATAGGCGTCGCCGAGTCTGCGGTAAAGCAGATTATCCGTGGAATGGATGTCACCGGAACCACTCTTAAACTCACCGCCGTTTGCGTCAAAGGTCACGGTAACGGTCTCTGTTTTCCCGGTTGCTGCACGGTCGGAATACCACTGGGTATTCTCGGTTTCATCCATGCCACTTCCGTCCGCATTCTGCCAGCGCGCTACTGCTGTTTTTTTCGCGGTCAGGCGGTTCGGTTCAATCAGCCATCCGGCAAACACATGGTTTTCCCTTACCGGGACAGGAACGGTACTCTTTCCGTTTACGATATAGTTTCCGTCCATGTCGATAATGACTTTCACATCCTGCTTGTCCGAATACTGGTAATGGGTACTCTGGTCAAACGGGTTGTCATCGTCCCCGTTGTACAGTTTTTCATGGTCGTTGATCTTATAGGCATTCTCATTTTCGGTATCCAGGGAATCCTTATAGGTGTACCCGATATACTCGTCGCCATCATAATCATAGCGGTCTTCGCCCTTGACGTAGGTTTTATCGGATTTCCGGTAGTAGACCGGATGCCCGTAAATATCCAGAACCGGGTTCATGCTCTTCTCAAAAGAAGCGCCATTCAATGTTCCGGTGGTATATTCCTGCGCGGTATCCGCATTTATGGTAGCGATTCTGGTGGTCAGGATCTTCTGGAAGGTGCGGGAACCGGACTGATTGCCCTGGCTCGCACCGGAACCGTCATAAAAGACATTGACCGGCCAGACGAATAACTTGGTATTTTCCGTGCTGTCCGTATCGTTGACATCATGGATATTGTCGTGGCCTGCCTGCGGTTCGATCTTTTCCTCAATATACGCAATACCGGTCTGCGGATCTACCATGGCGTCACGGTTGCCGTCCTCGTCCAGGTGGTACATGACGGTGTCTTTTCCGACCCGGATGGTCTTATTCGGCAGGCTGTATCTGATCTCGTTAAAATCGCCGCCGACAAATTCATAGACCGGGCGTGCACTTCCAGCTTCATACGCATAAATGGAAAAATCACGCTCGTCCTTCTGATCAATGTTTACCACGTTTCCGTCTTTGTCAAAACCATACAGCGCATTCGCTTTATTGTATCGTTCCGTGCCGTATACTTCGTCCACTTTGGAAGTATTAGTCAGTCCAATGGATGTGTATTCATCATTGGAAGTCACATGAAGGTTATCCAGGCTGTAAAACAGGATCGGGGTGTCCTCGCGTTCGATGGTTTTTGCGATCCATACGCCGTCGCCGGAGTCATTGATCTCGTCCTGGTAGTTGTAGTTATCGTCCACTACTTTACCAGTACTGTCGATCTCGATCTTGCTTCCATCCTCTTTCTGAAGGACGTACATAGTCTGGTTTCCGGCATGTCCCTTATTCACGTAAACACTGGTGACGTTATTGGAACCGGAGTCGCGGACAACGGTTACGCCGGTGAAACGATCATCTTCCCCATAGTATTCCCCGTCCCTGGTTACTTCCGGATTACGGAAGATCTCCACGGCATCATACAGTGCCATTTCGGCACCGGCAACGTAGCGGTTGGCATCGTCTGCGGTTTCCAATGTCCGTGTTACATAGGCATAGCCTTCGAACACGCCTTGGGCATTATACATGATCTGCATGGTCTCATTGAGCCCCTGTGCCTTCCGGTTCATGAGATATTCCAGGGTACCCTTGAGCCATCCGTAACCCAGATAGGCATTGTTTGAAGAATAAGCCAGCTCGATGTGGTCTGCGCCGTAATCCCGCAGCAGATCTGCGGCCGCACCTTCCACACGACCGGAAATTTTATAGGTGACTGTGTTTTTCTGTGGTGCGTCCGTCTTATCCGGAGCGATGCCTTCATGGCCGCCCACTTCTGTTTTTACCTTAGATACCTGCAGGCGCGCAGGGGTATCATTGATGTATGTTCCCTCCGTGTTGATGGTATCCTGTGGTTTGTTTCCGTTCGGCGTTGTTCCGTCCGGATTGACGGGCCTTTGCGCATCCACGGCATAGGCAGTCATGCTTGGCGCGATGTTACCAAATATCAGAGCTGTGGATAACAAAAGCCCTGTCACTCGTCTGATCCCTGTTTTGAACAACATGATCGTTCCTCCTTTAATTTTGATGTCCTAATTATGGATGGAAATTCCAGGATTTTGGTATGGAAAACCGCCCGACATGTTTCCACGCCGGACGGTTTTTCTTTAATGCTTATAATTGATGTCTGTCAGTAAATTTCCTTCGTAGCGTACCGCGTCGGTCTTGCTGTACATATCGCCGTCCACGTAATAGCTGGTTTTATCGGAATATACCTCGTATGCGACCGGTTTGCTTCTGACGTAGCCCGCCGGTGCCTTGATTTCGGCCAGAACGTATACGCCTGCCCCGATCGGCTGCGGTGTTACAAAATAACCGGTATTCTGGTTTACATACTCTTTTGCATCTGCATTTTCTTCCGTTGTCACTTCCACGTCGTTCATGGTGGAGTAGACGGTCATCTGACCGGTACGGTTTCCGATTTTATCCGTCAGCATGATGCGTTCGCTCTCCACACAGATCGGAGTTCCTTTCGGAACGATACCAGTATAGGTCTCGCCGGCCCCAGTGGAGGTTTCCACGATACTTCTTCCTCTTGCTGTTGCCTTGATGTCATGGGCACCCATGGCTTTTAAGAACTCCATACTGCCTTCGATCATGGTATCCTGCAGATAGAACTTTGCATCGCCTGGTTTAAACTGTGCCAGGAACTTCTCCCGCTCCGTTGTATCCGTGATGAGTTTTGCATCTTCCTCGATCTCCTCAAAACTCTGGTAGCGGCTTCCTGCGTAGAGTGCGAAAATCGCATCATCGTGCAGAATGTATTCGCCGGTCTCGGAGTCCGTCTTGTTGATCCGCAGGAAAGTGGTGAAGAAACCATTCCGTTCATTGACATCCGCATAACCATTGAATTTGGAAGCGTCATAGGCTTTCGCGTCCGCCGGTTCTGTTACGGTCCACGGTACAAGCATCTGGGCATAGCGTCCGGAATAAGCAGTCAGCTCGCCGGTCATGGAAACCACACCGTCTTTCCACTGCATACCGGATGCATTGTTGTCATCCGTCTGTCCACCCTTGTACATGACATCATTGGCGGCACCACGGTCTTCGGATATGCCCGCGTAGAAGAAACGATCCTGCAGCACTTTCCCGTCATAGTTCGTTCCGTTTGCGGTGTCCACTCCGTCCGTACGGTCAATGGCCATATAATCGGAAGCGTTATTCCCACCGTTCTCCGCGCCAATCTTTGCGGTTCCTGCTTCGCCGCGGTGTTCCGTGTCGTAATAGTCCTTTAATGGATCAGTCTCTTCCTGGGTGTATTTCCAACCGTTATACAGGAATGAATCCCCATAATGAATGCCATCATAACCGCGTTCCCCACTGTTTAACAGGTCAATATCAAGACCGTACTTATAAATCTCGTAATCACCGTAATAGTTGTGGGCACGGATGACGTAGTGGCGTTCATCCTGTCCGGCATTCGCCGTTTCATCAGACCATTCCTCGCCGAAACGGATCATGTAATTGGCTGCCTTTGCCTGTTCTTCGGTCGGCATGGTCTCATCGTAGCTGTAATGTGCGTTGTAGTTATCCGTGGTATCATTGCTTTCTCCTGCGTCATACAGGCTCGGTACCAGGACTTCCTTCGGTTTCTCGATGCTGTAGCTTCTGTTCTCCCAGTCATTTACGGAACCGTCCCGTCTTGCAGGCTGCTGTTCCACGATTACATAGGTACCATACGGCAGATATGCGGATCTCGCGCTGTGCTCATCTCCATCATCAAAATCAATGGACAAGGTCGTTACATCGGAATCAGAACCACCGTTTTCCGCACTGTCCCACTCAACACTGTAAATGGTGTCAAGATCGTAGGTGTAGAACGGCTTTAAGTAGTTGTAGGATTTCGCAATCGCCTCAAACAAAGCGTGGTCGTAAACTTCCTCATCATATTTAATGGTTCCGTCGTTATCCGCAGAAATGTTTTCGTCGTTTCCATTATTGGTCATCAGCTTCGCAGCTTCCTGTTTTAAATACCATTTGGTTGCGAACTGACGTACCGCATCGGATGCTTCGGCATTGGCCCTTGCGTAATCGGAAGTGCTCATTACGGTTTCTGTGTTGACACCGTTATGCTCTGCCGGATACTTTTCATAATCCGCGCGGTCACCGAAGACTTTCTCACGGATCCAGCGGAACGGCTTGAAAGAGGTATCATGGTCTCCGCCCGCTGTGCCGTCCTGATCAGTACCGTCCGTATTTTCCATGGTATGTCCCGGTTCTGTGTCATCCTTCTGGTACTTCTCATAGAATGTCTCGAACCAGCGCTGCCCCGGATAGTTCGCCATGGCATTGCCCGTAAAGGTGGAATGCATGTCGTCATCCCAGATGTCGGTATTGGCTGCCTGTACGGCGTCGAAAAATTTCTCGTAGTTATATTCTTCCACATCCCTGGTTCCGGTTCCGTCTTCTACGGTATGGAGCGTGGTTTCCAGGAGTCTGGTCGGGCTGTTTGCGGCATTCTCCGTATCGTGGATACGGTCACTTTCTGCCACATCGGTATTCTTTCCGGTGTACTGGTACAGGGAAGCTCCCGTTCTTACTGTCTCGCCGGAAGCATCACCAGGGTTGCCTGCCGCATCCGTACGCTCTGATGTGGAGAATTCTTCTTTTTCGCCCATCTCATAGGAACCGCCAGTCTGCGGGTTTCCGTACTCGGCCCACACGTTGTTTGCCCTTGCGGAAGTGGTCTTTGAACCTTCCTTATGCGGAATCTCCGTGTAGATCTTCTGGACGTTGGCTGAATCCAACGCCGTACCGTTTGTCTTGTCCTTTTCCGGGAAATTCACGGTCTTTCCATTGTAGGCATCCGCATATTTCCAGGTAAAGGTGTCGTAATTTCCATCGCCGTTTGTATCCTCGTACTGCGGAGTCATGACATTGCCGTTGCGGTCCATCCAGACGATGTTTCCATCTTCATCGCGGTAGAGGCGTTCCAGGTTACTCTTTAAGTATGCCTTGAAGCGGAAGTTCGGGATATCTGTTGCGGATTCCCCGTCCACTTCGCCGCCCATCAATTTCGTCAGCCAGTCTTTTACGGTGTCGTAAAGTCCGGCATCCCTCTTTGCGGAAATGTTTTCCAAATGCACGGCGGAATAGGTATCATGTGCATACTTGATGGTTTTTGTCTCTTCCGTAGTACGCTCATGGCCGCATGTTTCACAGGTATCCCTACCGTCCTCGTTCTCGGTGCCGCAGTTTAAGCAGTACCATACGTTCTTCGGCTCTGCCAGGGTCTGGATATCCTTGAATACTTTGACTTTCTGGCGGATCGGACGCTCCTGTACCGGGATCGGGGTCTCAATAGTGCCATGCCCCGGTGTGCCGGTTCCATCCTGGAAGGTCTTATCCTGCCCCGGATAGGTCAGCTCGGCCTCAACCACGTACGTGCCTTTTTTTGCTTCCTGTTTCTTTGCATAGTCCAGATATACGGAAGCCTTGGCATTTAATGCTTCCACTTCATAAAATCCGCTGGATACCTGATCGCCCGGCTGCAGGCGTTCCTGGTCATCCCTGGAAAGCGCCTCCCAGTCATCCTGGGTCAGTATATGTTTGGTTTTCGGGCATACCGCCTTCAGTGCGATGTCCAGTGTTTTATCTGCATCGGTCTGTACGTTTCCGTAGGAATCTGTGTACGGCATGTCGATGTGGATCACATAGTTTCCGGTTGCTGCATCATAAGCGGCGTCCAGTTTGGCCCACTGGGTTTTTAATACATTGGATGTCACATCGCCGTATTTCGGTACACGTTCGGTCTCCGGAACCTTGTTGCCATCCTTATCATATACGAATTCGCCTTTCTTGTAATACTTCGGTCTGGTTGCATATTTGGTCATGATGCTTCCATCCCCGTTCACAACGGAGTCCGGTGTACACATGGCATTTAAGTAGGTGTAGGAGCTGGATGTCGCGGTCTTTAAGTTGGTGTAGTAACCGAACGCATCATCTTCGTTTCCATCCTCGGTATATTTCACATAAACATAGTACGGCTCAAAGTTTGTGTCATCCGGAACAAATTCTTTCCGTACATAGATGTCGTATCCATTGCCGTCATCCGATACGGTTGCGAATGCACCATCCGTTGTGTAGAGATCGGATGCGTACAGATAGAGATCCACACGGTCAGAATGCTCTTTGTAGCTGTCAAGTCCGCCGAAATTATACTGCGGATTGTCAATGTAGTACTGGATCAGGTTACGGATCATATCTTCCGTGGTCAGAGCCTGTCCGTTTGCCGCTTTACTAATGGTGACCTTTACGATCTGCGGACCATATGCCGTCGTCTTTGCAATTTCGCCCGGGTTTACGCCGGAAACACCGTAAATATCCACTTCGCCCTTGCGGACACCGCGGGAGTAAACGGAATAGTTTTCCGATGAAAAGGTTTTCTTGCCGTTTACATAGGTAGATGGTGTTGTGACGCTTCCGCCGCCGCGGATCGCAGTCTCCAGTTTGGCTTTCATGAGTCCCCAGTCATTGGAGCTCCATACCCTGGAAAGACGTACCTGATCCGGATAATACACAGTCCCGTCTGGATTTACTGCGGAATTTCCACGGAGGAAGTTATCAATCTTCTCCTGGCTGAAGGTTCTCTTTTTCTTCACGGCCACATTATTTGCTCCGATCGTTGCCGGAATCTTTTCGGTCAGTGTCGTATAAGTTCCATCGCCGACATAGATCGGGTCAGATGTATCGGAGGATGCTCTCTTATAAATAATGTTGCCGTTCGCATCCGTCTTATTGACTACTTCCCATCCGATCTGCTGTTTTGTTGTTTCCTGTGTGGACAGGGAATCCTGACGGTAGAATTCGGTACCCTCCGGCAGTTTGGAAACCACAATATCAAATCCACCGTTTGCCGCGGTTCCATCGGAAGTCACGTTAAAGAACGGCTCATTCTCGGCGCCGATTGCTTCCTGTCCGTTGATATAAAGGTTTCTGGATACGGAAACGGTTCCCTTTCCGTCTTCCGCGCGGTTTACTTCATAAACGGAATCTGGATTTTCCGGATCATAGTTGGTATAGGCATTTGCCTTGCCGTTTACGGACAGCTCGTATCCTTCGGAACGGGAAAGTTCCTTAATATAATACTTACCGAGAATCAGCGGTCTACCAATCCAACTGTTGCCGTTGTTCTCCTCGTTGGCGTCATACACGCGCTCCGTGCGGCCGGCGATAATGTGTTCTTCTTTGTCATCTGTGTAGTCATCCACTGTCCAGCTGGTGTCATGGAAGTCGTTGACCACTGCATGGTTTTCTTCCTCGATCGGCTTTGCATCTTCACGGAAACGGTTCTTCGGTGCGCTGTCGTACCAGGCAGTTTTTTCGATCTTACCGGTCTTGTAGTTGTACACCACTCCCGGCGCTTCTGTATAGGCCATGAAAGAACCGTCGCCGTTGCGGTCGGTTGTTGCAACTGCCACAAGATCGCCCTCTTTATAGACCGTGCCAGTCTTGCCGTCCGGATGCACAATATCTTCATCCGCAAACAGACCGTATACAGCCCCTTCCAGGGAACCGTCACCGTTTTCCTGGGCGTAGGAATCGAACTGCTCAGACTGTGCATTGTCAAGGTTCAGGTCACGTTTATTGAAGTGAATCTCACCTTCCGTACGATGGTCGTAAACGCGCCATGCGTTTCCTTCGCCGTCGCGGTCGTCACAATGGGACCAGTTATCTTCCGGTCCAAGTTCCACTGCAAAATCATCGGTCTGTGCATCGGTAAATGCTTTTTCAAATACAGACTCAAAATCTGCAGAACCGTCCGAACCGCCGTCTCCATCGCCGTCATCATCGTCATCGGATGCGAGGCTGATGCTGTCCTCTGCGGAAAGGCCACGGAAGTTCAGAATGGAAGCGAGGAAGGATTTCTTTTCCGATGTTTTGTTTTCTGCACTCTCTTCAGTCGGCGCCTGTGTTTCCGCAGATGCGAAAGTTTCTTTTTCCACAGCAACGGTTGTTTCGCTGCTTACCGATGCTTCTGTCTGTTTTTCTTTTTCGGTTTCTTTGCTTTCTGTCTCTGCTTCTGTTTCTGTTCCTTCAGCAGTTTCCGTCTCGGTTTCTGCAGATACGATCTCTTCTGTTTCTGCTGAAGTCCCTTCTGCCGCATATGCCTTGATTGTCAGCAGGTCGGAAACACCGTCTTTGATTGCTGTGCCGACATTCTCTGCTTTTCCAAACAGGTCGAGATCCGGGACGGTGATGTTGTCGTCCTCATCCTCTTCTGCTTCGGAATCCGTTGCGTTGGAAGGGGTGGCAAAGGAACCGGTCAGGAATTTGACTGCGTCGAGGATCTTCTCCTTAAAAGCACTGAAGCCGGTCTTTTCAAAACCGTAATCTTCGCGGATATACGGCTCCAGCATGTACGCACTGTTATCATCGGTTTCATCCGTATCCACCGCGAATGCGGAAGACAACAGGGAAAGCATGGTAGTGCTGCCTTCATCATCTCCACCCGCGCTGACAGGTGCATTCACGCTGTCATTGATGGTGATGAACTTGTCGTATTTCTCATCGCCGATCGCGAACGTGGAATTTGCGCCGTTCTGAGAAGAATCGGTGGTGATCGCTTCGATCAGAACATCATCCGTATGGGTGTCATGGACGATATATCCCTCTCTGGCTTTTTCCTCTTTCCATGTGTAGGTATATTTTAAGGAAATGAACTTGTCATAGGTGTCCTCAGTATCCTGCTTACAGCCGGAACCTTCATAGGACGCTTCTTTATCAAAGCATTCGGTCGGTCCGCCGTTCGGTGTGGTGTCTTCGTCTCCGCCGCTTCCGGCAATCTCGCGGATCTTGCTTTCGTCCACGCCATCACCGAGCCAGTGGAAATGAACACCGTCGCGCTCTTCTGCTTTTTCCTGGCAACCTTCATAGTAACCGATCCATTTTTTAGCTGCAGCACGGTTCTGTTCTTTTGCTGCTTTCACTTCGTCGCTGTTATCCTCTCCGGTTTCCGGATCTGATTCCAGTTCCGGAACCGCCGTGAATTTCGGCGCCGGGTGACCATCGCAGTATGTCTTTTCATAATGATAGTTCTTTGGTACATCCGTCTCGATATGGCCGTTTCCATCCGTGGTGTAGGAGTTTACTTTGCGGAAATCATCCCACAGAACCGGTGACGAGGTGTACCCGGACTGCCAGTCATTGTCCGGATATTCGCCGGACTCAGATCCTTCGTAAAGCTGAACAGCGCCGTCATTGTCTGTATTGATCTCGTCCTGATCGTCGAATTTCTCGTACAGGTTGAACACGGAACCTTCCAGCGGTTCGCCTGTCTCATAATCCTTTTTATCCAGCTGCACGTTGTAGTCGGTCTGCCAGTCTTCCTGGTGACGGAATACACAGAAATGCAGATCGGTTTCCACTGGAACTGGGTCCGTGCTTGCGCCAAGGACGAAACACGGGTAGGTGTTTGTTAATGGGAGTGAATGTATTTTAATAAATGTCTGGTGTTTATCGGTTGGTCTGCGGTTTGTCGGGCAAAGCGCACATTTATACACTTCCATGATATCCGCAGCAAAATCCAACGGAGAATCCCAGGTTGTGTCCTCAACGGATACAAACGATCCTTTTGGAATCTCAAAATAACCATAAAGTGCCGGCGCCGCTCCGCTACCGTTATAGGTTGCTTCGAAATACGGGGCCGTGTCTCCGGATGCCGGGTGTCCTTGTATGGTCCAGCTGCCGATCTGCACAGGTGTCTGATCCAGGACAGAAAGGTTCTGCCACATTTGTCCGTTCCACAATTTTAATGATGCGGCATTATTATAGAACCATTCGGACATATTGATGTAATAAGTGTTCTGGCCGGTTTTTTTGATGTTTGAGGAACCGGAATCATCGGAATCGTTAGAGTCATCCACGTCATTGTCGAGATCTTCATCCCCATCATCCCTTCCAGGCTTACTGGAAGAATCGCCGGAACTGTTTTTAATCAGGTTCTTTTTGCTATCCAGTTTACCGGTTGTGTAATATGCCGCGTTATCCTTGATAGCGAGAGCGTTTTGCTGTACCATTTCAAGGGTTACTTCCTGACCGTCCGGAACAGAAACGATGTGCTTCTGCATATCAACCGGCCACTGGGCATAACCACCCTCACCGTATTCGTCAGCTGTGTAGGATTGACGCCAGCCGGTACCCATTCGTGGCAGGAGCCAACGAGTGCCGCGATCGTTGATGTAACTTTGACCGTTTCCAGGAAACAGGTAATCGTAATCGCACAATGCTGCTAAAAGTGGATCTCTCTGAATAATCGCTTCGCCCGCTGCACCATGGCGAACGATACCAAGTTCCGTTTCGGTCAGCGGCGAAAAACTGGTTGGGATATTATCCCAATAATTATGCCTAATAGAATCTCCTACGTTTTTCTCAATCTCATTTGCCCAGAACTTTGCTTCTGCAATAGCATCATCACTTAACCCGCCAGTTCCGGTTGTTGTTGCTGCTGCGATAGCGGCCCACAAGGTTTTTAAAACAATACGTTCATCGCCATTTCCAATCGTTTCCAGTAACTTCTGCTTATTAAACTCGATCGCTTTTTTCCAGTCATCCGATCCATGCGTAAGACCTTGGGTGAGGGTTGTTACGCACACGTACTGGTCTGCTTTACAGTTAGCACCTGCATCGCTGTACAGATGATTGTCTGTACAAATACCATAATCCTTGCTGTAGGCATATGATGTTAGTGATGCAAACTGGCTGATGTCAATCGTACCGGCCGCGAGTAATACCGCAAGTAGTCCGGCAACTGGACGCTTCCAGTTCCTTTTTTTATGTTTTTGCATAGATTCTCCTTCCTTTCTTTTTTATAGGCTAATTATGGAAGGAAAACATACGAATTCGGTTTTATATTAGTGTTTTTGTTTGTATACAAAAAAAGAACCTTCCCAATTAGGAAGGCTCTTTAAAAAGGTTCTATTCGTAATGGATGTATTCGCCGAAATTGTAGTTGTACGATTGTCTGGTTCCCAGTTTCGATGTTTCACGCCAGTCATCGGTCAGATTAATACCACCATTTTCGGCCATGTGAGGTACACCGTCTACCTGTACAATCCAACATGCATGTACAGTGTCGCCGACAATGGCACATTTTAAACCAAGCAGTGTTGCAAGTAAGTGTCCGGTATTGGCATAATCAATGCAGACTCCTTTTTTATTGAGTAATACCTGATGGTATGCATTATATGTATGCAGGCTTGGATTATTCTTTACTTCATTATCATACTGAGAACCCCTTAAAAGTTCCTGGATCTTTGCAAGTCTTTCCGGTTCCGTAGCGTGCTCGAAATCAAAACTGTTCAGCCAGTTTTTCAACACTTCACAAACATCGTTAAGAGCTTTTCTTTCTTCTTCTGAATACCAGCTGTCGTCATGCATGGTATTGGTCTGCCCAGTTAATTTGCTGATAATGTATGCATTATTAGGGGACACGATAAAACTATTATGCCCACGTAAATCATGATGACTCTTCTCATCTGTATACCAGTTGTCTGCATTAAGATTTTCAATATTTAACGCATACAGATCCACCACCCTTTTCAATGGGTAATTCGCATCATACGTCACATCACGTACCGTGCCGCCAGCATAGGTGGCGCCGATTTCTTCCGCTGTTGCGGTCTTGATTTTTCCATTATCATCCAGAACACGTCCAAGATAATCAATGGTTACACCGGCCGGCGTGGTCCAGGAATCAAACGTCGGATAGACCTGTGCATTCATATACATTTTGTCTGTATATCCGGCAGATTTATAATCACCTCTTGGACCATAATAATATAAAATATATTCACTACCGCCGCTTGTATTTTCCCACCAAAGATTGTCCCCTGCCTGTACTTTCTGTGTTGGATATACCAGTCCTGTTCCAACTGGATTTACTTTTGTGGTATTTTCAAGTTTATCGACATCCCTCATATAGCTTACAAGACTGTGCTGCTTCGCGTTGGATTTTGCCGGGGTACCGCTATTTCCGGAATTTCCAGAATTTTTTACAGCCCCCTGTGTTTTTACCACACCGTTTTCTACCCACTGTCCGTCTGCATTTACGGTATAGCCGTCCGGGGTTGTGGTGTTGGTTAAGAGGTAACCGTCTGCACCGAAATAATAACTCTCGGAAATGCCGTCCCCATTACCATCCAGCCATTTCCATTCATTCTTCGGGTAGCTGCCGTTTTCATCCCACCAGTATCCGGTCGCATCCTGTTTCCATTGTCCTGCAAATGCAGTTGTCGCGGAACCGGCTGCCATAGCTGTTGCCATTGCAAGAGCCGTTGCTCTTTTTAAAAATCGTTTTCTCATTTTGCATCCTCCCATGTAAGAATTATTACTTTCTTATTTATGCATTCATTATAGCGTGTGGCAATCATTCTGGCAAGCTATTTGATTTCTGCGGATATCCAAATATGCGTTATTTTCATGTGCGTGTGATAACGATGGAGAAGGAATACGGATCAAAAGATATCTACATGTTCTCCACAATATCGACTACACCACTTTCTTCTTGCATATCATCCGTCTCAAGCTCTTCTGTTTTTTCAGATGTTTCCTTGACATTTTCTTCCTCAGCATCCGCATCTGTGTCTACGTCTACTGACTTATCTACAGCCTCATCATTGTTCGCTTCATCTATCAGAGCTGCCGCGGTCTGCTCCACCTCGTCATCCTGTTCCTGCATGGTTGTCTCGATCTCAAAGACCATATTGTTCTTTGTCAGCTTTGCAACGTAGCAGCCCGCAGTTCCGTTTCCGACCGGAATGTATACTTTACCGTCCATGGTCTCGAACTGGCGGATGTAGATGGTCGCATTCGGTTTGCCGGTGCCGTTCAGCTCCGCAATCAGCTGACCGTTATACATGTATCTGGTGGTGTAACAGTATTCCTCTGCCGCATCATCCAGGCGGTACAATTCTACGGTAAAGACAACACCGCTCTGGTACAGAATGAACTGTGTGCCATTACCGCTTCCCTTAGCGGAATCCACGGACATTTCCTTGTACTTATATCCTTCCGGGATCCCATATTCTACCCAGGTATTCGGTTTTGCATAGCCGGTCTTTTCCTCTCCGACCTGCGTTCCGTTGCATACGAACCGAATGGTGTAGTTCGGCTCGGTTACCGGAGTATCATCCTTTTTGGAATCATCGGTTCCGGATTTTTTCAGGGTTACGGTAAAGACCGTTCCGTCCTCGCTTGCGCTGAGAATGGTGCCGCCGCTTAAAACAGAACCACTTCCGCTTGTTACTTCCACTTTATCCATTTCATAACCGTCCGGGATATTCCAGTCCTCAATCACCTGGTTCTTTGTGGTTGTTCCGGTTACGGAACTGATCTCTGATCCATCATATACGAACCGGATGGTATATCCGACTGCATTTTTTCCGTAAGGAATGGTGCCATTCGTATATGCCAGTTTCTTTGTGGTGTAGTAATTTTCTTCCGGCAGCGTAAATTTCATGCCGGATGCCCAGCTGATGTCTTTGCTGCTGTATTTTGCATTGATCTGCTTATTGACCTTGGAAGCAATGTTGGATGCGTTCTTTGCGTCTGCTTCATTCGCAAAGACCACGCAGATACCGTAATTAGCCTGCTTATGGTCGATCCGGTCAGACAGGTATGCCACGATCTTCGCAACGGTTTCATCCACGGTTGTGTAATCCACAGCCAGCTTCCCATCTGCTTTATAGGAGGCAATCGTGGTTTCTACTGCCGCATCCGCCTCTGCGATTTTCTGGTCATTGTGTCCAGGGATAAGGCCGTATTTGTAATAGTCATATACCGCATTTCTGTCATATGTGGTTGCTGTTGCGCTGAGACTTACACTGTATTTATCCCGGCTGCCTTCTACGTTTTTCACCTGGTCATCCGTCATATTGACAGCGCCGCACTCAATGAAGGTCGCTCCTACCGGGATGGAACCGGTTGCGGAGCCTCCAGGAACTGAGTTTCCTGCATGTTCTTTATCTGCAAATGTCACATCCACCCAGTACCAATGACCATCCAGCTTGATTGCGTTGAAGGAATGTCCCGGTCTCTCCACAAACTTTACGGTCAACCCGCAAAGCTTTGCAGTCTGCAGGAAAGCGTCCGCATAGCCATCACACATGGCTTTGCCGCTGATGATACAGCTGTAAGCGGTTGCCATGGTCCAGTCTTCCGACTGTTCGTATACGCAGTTCTCAGAAAGCCACTGGATGATCTTCATTTCTTTCTCGAAGTCAGTCATGTCATCCGCGATGTTCTCATCCTTGAATGTAAGAATGGCCGCTTTGGTTTCCGCCCATTCGGAAGCAGTCATCTTGCCAAGATTTCCATAATTTTCATCATGGACATAGCTGGTGTTCGTGTTTGATCCAGATGAAGAACCACCGGAACCGCTGCCGCCTGAATTACCGCCGGAGGAGCTGCTTCCGGAAGATGAACTTCCTCCAGAGGATGAACCACCGCCACTGCCATGTGAGGAACCGCCGCCTCCGCCGCCACTGGAACCCTTGCTTGCGGTGCTTGTACCAGTGCCACCACCCGGGCCTCCTGCAGAGCCGTGTTTGGCTGGTCTTTTGACTGCAGTGCCGCCCACCATCCATGCGCCATCCGCGTTTACGGTGAAGCCGTCAGGTGTGGTTCCGTTTAAAACACACCAACCGTCTGCATCAAAGTAATAGCATTCGGCAATACCATCATTGTTTCCGTCCAGCCATTTCCATTCGCTTTTTGGATAGGAACCATCAGAGTTCTTCCACCACCACCGGCCGGCATTTGCGCCTTCACCGCAAATCCACGTTCCATTCGGTACCGCGATCCGGTCATCGCGGGTTTTCACAACACCGTTCTCCGTCCACGCACCGTCTGCATTTACGGTATATCCGTCGGGGGTCGTGGTTGCCGCAGCCATATAACCGTCCGAGCCGAAGTAATAGCATTCAGAAATGCCGTCCCCGTTTCCGTCCAGCCACTGCCAGCCGTTTGTATGGTATGCATTTACACCGGTCTGAAATCTCCATCCTTTTGTATCCTGCTGCCACTGCCCTGCGAATGCGGTGGTGGCGGAACCGGCTGTCATTGCCGCTGCCAGCGACATGATCATCGCCCGCTTGTACAGTTGTCTTTTTCTCATAAAAACCTCCCATTTGTTTTGCTTCTATTTTTCTGTTCATGTGTATATTATAACCTTTCCCATCATTTCAGGATTGTTTGGTGAATCTGCGGATATGAAAATTTGCATTATTTCCCAAAACAGCAAATCAGCGCGGCTCTTCCTGTGACTGGTATCATGGGAATCCTCGCGCTGATTAAATAAAAAGAAAGGATAAAGAGTAGTAAAGAACGCGCCATATTTTTTATATAGGGGTGGTGGTATGAAGTAGATGGAATGTTCATTGCTACGTTATAATTATGGAAGAAAAAATGTGAAAAACCGCAAACATAGAGCGTATTAATGTTTTTGAGTGAAAAAGAATATTTACAGAGAAATTTTATGGTTACTGCAAATTATTCCTGTTCCTGTGCCTGTATTTTTTCCTGTTCTGTCCGTTCAGGTTCCACTTCCCGTCCATATGCAATTTCAGCCTTGGTTGCGACTGCACAGAGTTCCTCGTGCTCATCCGCTGCTTCAAACGCATTAAGCGGTTCCTCGTCCACGAACAGGGTCGTTTCGCCGGTTGAAAGATCGAGATGCACTTCTTCCCGTGGGTTTTGTGCAGAGTATAAAATCATTTCTGTTTTTCTGTCGGAATCCTCCAAAAGATACCCGGAAAACCATTGATCCAGGTGCTGATTTTTCCATAGAGTTTCCGCCAGGATTTCCTTATCTGCCGGCTGCCGCTCCGGCTCTGTTTTCGTTGACAGTTTCTCCTGTTCCTCGCTCAGACTATGTTCCGGTACAAAAACATCTTTGGTGTATAACACTTCTCGGCTCAAAAGCGCTTCAATCTGTTTGTGGATCATCTGCTCCATCAGTTTTACACGTTCCGGCTCAAATTTTTCATCTCCACGGAAAGAAAACCGAAACGATTTCATGCCAATGAGGATCGCCCTGATTTCAGATGTCATTGCCTGCTGTCCAATTCTGGTAAAATCTTCGCCGATTCTTGGTCCGTAATCTCTCATTTTAGTTCCGATATGTTCCCAATCGCTTCTTTCGATGTATGGAAGCATGGATAAATTGAGATCAAATACCGGAGCCATGCGAATCGGCTTTTGCGTATCGTTTTCTACCAGGACGCCATGATTGCCTGCATGTCGGTCTACATTGAATGTCAGGGAATCCAGTACGATCATTTTCCGGAATAACGTTTCTGAACCGAGCTCCGCATAGAAACGCATCAGGGATTCCGGGGAGCTGTGGTTAATCGGAAATCTGGAAATTGGAACATAACCATACGTTTCATTCGTAAACAACGGACATTTAGAGGCCAGTTCCCCGTGCAGACGCACAAGCTGGTATGGAATGGCATCTTGTCCTAAAATTCGTTGTGCAACCTCCGATGCCATAACCTCACAATACGGTTCCAACCCGGCGTTCCTTGCTCCATCACTGCCACGTTTATACAGAAAGATCTGTCCGTCATCTTCCCGCATCCAGCATTTTCGAAAGCTCCCGTCTGTGGAAAGTTCTGGGCTGGTTTCACTCATCTTGATTCCATACAGCCCCATTCCTTCAAACGCCATTTTTGAAATTGTTTCGTCAAATGGGTTTCGATAAAACGAAATCTGCTCCCATGAAACATTTTCGTGTTCCGATTTGATCCAAAATGTATCGTTGATGGAAGCAGCGTGAGTTATTTTGATAAATCCTTCGGTTTTATCGCAGCCGCAGTCCGCCATAATCTGCTTTAAATGGGTGTTATGTTTCGATGCTTTTCTGTTCTCAATCCATTTTTCGATATAATCAAACCCGATTGGCAAAGGAGATTGTCCGGTGTACTCGAACCGGAATTCATCCCCGAATGTTCCGTGGCGCAGTTCAAAGGTTCCTACTTCCGTATTCTTATTCATTAAGTAATATTTCACGATCGCACCTCCTTTCGATATGATACAGTATATCATACAGAATTGCAAAATTATAGTCTGATTATGTAAATCACTCTTGTGAAGTCGTCTCTCATGACTGAAGTCACGAGCTTCCGGTATCCGGCTGGATCCCGTTCCTGAAAGCCCTGTCATGAAAGTGTTCCGATAGCCGGATTTCCTGTCCGGTTGGAGCCTTTAGGACTCCCGGGCTGCCCTTCCTCCATACAGGCTGAACTCAGCTGTCTTCCGGCACTATGCCGCAAGTGCCGCATTCAGCTTAATTAACGAGGATAAGGTACATTTGCTTCTATGGGCCAGTTCCGGTACGTTTGCCGTCACCGCCTGCCCCGCCGTTACCGGAAGGGTCTTTAAGAGTTCCCGGATATAATACCGGGAACCGATGTTATAGCTCGCGTTCAGGTCGCAGTTGTACTGCTTCCCGGTCGGAAACCGGCAGAGACTGTAGCTTGGAAGCTTTGCCTCTTTCCCTCTCATGACTCTGCCGCTTCCATCAAACGCAAGTCTGGATGTATTCCAGGCACAGACTCTGGCTACCCGGATCATGTTCCGGTGTGCTTTGTCCGTTACCATGGAATGTACGTACTTTGCCCGCCAGAGGTGAAGACGTTGCTTCTTGCTGCCGCGTTTCCTTCCGCCAAGGTCCAGGTATTCCATGACAATGCAGTCCACGTCATACTTTATGGCTGTATCCACGATGAACCGGGCGGTTTTGACCGCAATGTCATCGTTAATGCCTTTTGCCTGTTTCCAGAGTCCCGGTGTTTTACGGGCACAGAGTTTCTGTGCGTGTCTGATGTGGCTTACCGCATGCTCTAGAGAGTCGTATTCTCCCGGAAGGGAAAGAAATTCCCTTCCGAGGACCGCGCCCTCCGGAGTCATGATGCTGCACGTACACGCACTGTTCAGTCCCAGATCTACGGCCAGGATGCGGGTATTTTTGATAGAAACTTCCGGGAGTTTGACTGCTGTCTGGAACACGAAATCCAGAAACCATTTCTTCCCGCGTTTCTGTAAGGTCGGCACGCATTCCTTGTAATTTGTACAGTGATGCTTGATATAATCCACATCACTTTTTCGAAGATCCATCAGAACCCAGTCCCAGGTATTACGGATAAAAACTTTCAGCGCCGCCTGATACATCCCGGTACGGACAAACATGCCGGACCGGTACATGGCCGGATACACAAAGCCTGTCTGCGGCAGCGATGGTTTATCTCCGCGTTTCTCCGGATCTGTCGCCTCCCAGTTTGCCAGATTACTGCGATAGGACGAAACCTTACCAAGCGCTTCCGCAATGGCCGCCCGGCGCAGATAACTTGGGAACTTGTAGAATCTCACCGAGAAGTCGTATGGAACAACAAGGTTCTGTTTCGTTTTAACCGTAAGTGATTCCACAAAACCGGAACGGTTCTTCTGTCCCTGAATGACAGAAATATACTTCCATTCTTTCAGGCATACAGCCACGAAGAAGGAGACTGCCTGACGGTACAGACGGACAGTTTCGTCGAAAACGCGGTTAAATCCCTTGGTTCGGACACAGTATGTCATACTGAGCTTCATACGGCAGCCTCCTTTCTGTGGTAATTATGGAGCAAATGCCGCGGAAATTGACAATCGCCTAACTCACGACTGAAGTCACGAGTATGCGACGACTGATCTCCGCTTCCTCAACGGAACATAATCTTTCCATACCGTTTTCAACGATCTTATACATTTCGGTCTCCGTTTTTTTTATTTTTGGCTTCATCGGCCGCTTCTTTCAGCTGTGTCAGAGCATCTTCACATTTCTTTTCCAGTTCGTTGATTTCTTTCTGGATTGAAGCAATTCGTTCATCATTTTCACCCTTTTCTCTTCGAATCCAAACAATCCAACTCCGTTGACTTTCAATTTCCTGGATGTCATACATGAGATCATAGACTCCAATATCCCGAAGATGCTGAAGTTTGGCCCTGTAATCTTTCCGATCCTGACAGTTGCATCCAGCATCCTCCTCAAACAGGCAGTCCCTGCATGGATCTTTTGGAAATCCCTTCCGGATCAATGCCAGTTTTTCTTCTGCTGATTCTATTTTTTTCTCCATAATGCTTCTCCCTTTCCTTACTGCATTTCTTTCAGAACCTGGACGGCGAAATCCGCGTCTTCTACGGCGTCTTCATACAGATAACAAAGAACATCGTGTACGCGGGAATACAGCTCACCCAAAGTAGCATCTTCCGCATTTGCAACATACTCGAAAATACCTCCGTCTCCTTCCGCGAAGCAGTTTTCGTCGTAGTCCCATTCCGACGTCTTATAATCAATGTATCCGTCGTATGGCGTCCCGCTCTCATCCTCATCTCTATCCAGCTGGCTTCCGTCTCCAACCTGCATATATATCACTGCATTTTCGGTTGGAACAAACACTCGCAGTTCCATGGTGTTTGTCTGAATTCCTGCCTTTTCCAAGATTTTCTGTAACTTGTGTTTTGTCATAATTTTTTTTCCCTTGTTCTAAATTTGATTATCGGGCGGAAAAACCATGGTGTGATACCCCATGGCATTGCTGATTCTGGAAAAACCAATCGCCCGATAAAATGTCTGCAGCTTTTCATTCAACACTTGCAAAAATACCGGCCGTTTCCCTTCGGACACATAGCGGCCTCCGATCGCTTCCTTGACCATTTTGGAGCCATAGCCCCGATGCCGGTATGCTGGTAGGATAAACACATCGCTTAACTGGTATGAATCCGGAGTCCACAGTTCGTGATCGGTGATTACCGGGCATTCGTTATCCGCGTAGCCAATCGTGCAATATCCGATCAGTTTGCCGCCCAGATACAAGCCCCAGCTTTCGTCATTCCATCCGCTGAAGTCTTCTACCCATTCCAATACATGGAATCCTGATAATTTGTCCAGCTCTGAAATTGTTGCCACATCACTTTTTCCTAATGGTTTTGTTGTCACTGTTTCCATCGTGTCTCCTGGTTCTAAGGATGCCGCCCACACGCAGGCAGGCGGCTTTGTACTCGTGCATCTTACAGTTCCATTTGGAACTTTTCCGGTGCGGTAATTTCTGCTGAGAATCCACCGTGCAGGAATCCGTATTCATCAGACAGCCAGTCTGCAATGACATCTGCCAGTGTTTCTGTGTCAATACCATCTTTAGTTTTGTAATCTGCAATGCGGAAATAATCCGATACGATAATTTCTTCCGGCAGCCTAAGATCCTCGGTATCGTCTTCGCCATCAGCATCATCATCCGATGTATCCCACTTGATATTGGTGATATGAACGGTCAGATACTCCGGAGCCTGTGCTTTCTGGCATGAGTCACACGCATCATGAAAGAGTTTTACAATGAACTGGCCGACTTCAGAAATGGCGAGATGATCTGTATTGATTTCCGCATCCACCTGAAAATCACGGAAGAGTTCTTCGTCCTTCCAGAGACGGTCATCAATCTCTTTTTCTGATGTTCCACGAGCCTCCATCCGTTCTTTTAATACGTCACGGGACGCAGTTAATTTGATTGCGTAAAGCGGACGGTCCTGGTACTGCTGTTTCAGCGTTTCATATCCGCCTGGATCAACAACATACATATTTGCTTCATCCAGCTGCTCCTTTGTTGCTCCATAACGGTATCCGCGGTATTCCATGTATCCCTTGATCTCATCTTTCGGGATTTCATCAAATTCCGCTTCCGTCACAAAACGATGCCCAATTTCATCCGCGGATCTTTTTGGTCTGGTTGTATAGGATTCCACCTGGAGCCAGCCATATTTTTTATGCAGATATTCCGCCACGCTGGTCTTTCCGGCTCCGGATCGCCCAATCAGAATGATCAGCGGATCAGGACTGAATCGCATATCGCACAAAGTACGTTTTAATCCCTCCGTTTCTTCGAAATCATAACCGTAGTATGTCAGAAGGTTTTCCTGCAATGTAAAATATGGATAAGCGCCACGTTTCGCCAGATAATCTCCGCTTAAAAATTCCTCCTTGACGGCGGCTAACAGATCCGGATCCGGGTGTTCTTCCATCAGTTCGTTCACGACCCATTCTAGTTCCTCCATCATAGATTCCGGGTATTTTTCTTTTCCGAATGCCATTCTTAAAAAGAAATATGCCATGGACGACATTGCTTTTTGTCTTGCTGTTTCATTTTTCTTCATTTTTTTTCTCTCCTTTGCTTCTCAAGCGTCTTTTAAAGGTTCGGATAAATTATGGAAATGGAAAGAACGGATAAAGAGGCATGTTTTCTATCGTAAGCTGCAAAAAATAGGACAGTGCATAAGCACTGTCCCATTCTGAAGGATATTACTTTGGTTATTCCGGCATTTCCTGGTCGCCTTCCACTTTCCAGCTGATTTCCCAATACGGTTCTCTGTCTGGAGTTGATGTCGTGACGGTATATCCATGTTTTTCCAGATATTTTCGGGCTGCTGATGACATTTGTTCACCATCACAGGATACATAGAATTCTCCGCGTGACGCAGCATCCTCAATTTGCCTTGCATAACCTTTGATCTGCTTTTCCAATTTTTCTGCTCTGATCTTTTTCGTGATATTACGCGCCTCTACCGCGCTCATTAAGTTTCCTAACATAGTTTTTCTCCTTATTGCTTATTTGACGCATTGCCTATAACGTCTCTGACACCAAAACATTTGGCGTTGACATAGGTGTTTCCATGCCATCCGCTGCCTTTATTGGAATAGACACCGCCAAATGAATCAAGGTACTGTTCGCCTGCTTTGGATTTTGTAATGAATACCGGTTTTTTTTCTTTGATCAGTGTCTTTCCCCAGGTTGAGCCCACGATGGTTGTCTCATATTCTCCTGACACCAGATAGCCACAGCCAAGTTCCTCTGCTTTTTCCATTGCAAACCGGATAATGGCAGATTCAATTTCCATTCGTTTCTTTCCCTGAATGCCTGAATAACACCGTTCCAGGAAAATAATCGGGGTCTCGACAAACGGGGTTGACTGCACAGATGTCTGCATCTGCTTTACTGTGACATCCGTAAAGGTCAGGCGGTCTTCATCACGTTCTTTCATGCGATTGGCCGTTTTTGTCAGTCGAATCACGGCACGTGCAATGATGGCGCCATTTTTCTTTACATAAATAATTTTTTTATTACCATCGAAATATGCCAGCAGACACTGACGGTACAAACCATCCACATAGTTCATACATGTTCTGGTCGGCACTGCTCCAAGGTTCATAATGCCTTGGAAAGAAGTATCTTCGTATACTTTATATCCGCTGATTGTTACGGCGTTGTTATGAACCCAGTGGTCGTACATACGATCCCGGATTGTCATACAGCATTCTTTGTCCAGATCCGTATACCGCAGCTCATCCAAACAATCACACATGGCGGCTTTGACCACCACTTTGAAAGCCTCCCGTACCGAAGAATGCATATAGGCACGTACATATTTGCCGTTTCCGGAAAGGAAGAATTTCCAGACAGTATCTTTGTTGATTCTGTAAAATTCATCCGGAAGATCCAGCTGTTTTTTCACTTCCAGTACTGTCTCATCCTGATTTAAAAACTGTTTCATGCCCTCTTTTAACCCTGCAATACAAAGTGCCGGATTTTCAAGTGCAAACAGGATTTCGGTTTCCGTTTTAGCAGTCTGCAGGACCGATTCCAGGCTAATTGGCACTGTCATGATTTTGGCGGCTGTTTCCGACATCACAGGAACGGATACGATCCGTTTTACCATCGTTGGGATGTCACCCTGCTTCAGATGACGGACAACATTACTTACGTCTGCATCATCCAGTGCTTGTTTGGAGTATTTTGCAAACTGACTGATCCTTCTGCACGCTTCTTCTGAACGCAGACGGCTTAACAGGATAAAGAAGATTGTCAGTTTCTGGAAGAGACCTCTTGGCGTCGCGCAGATACGTTGCAGCGTCTGGATCTCCTGAAATGTATATGGCGTGTTCTTTCCAAATTTTTTTGCCAGATCCTGAATGGTATTGCCATATTCATCAAACACAGAAAACAGATCTTTTTCTGCAAGCGCATTGATCTCTTTTGCACTCCATGCATTCAAGTAAACCAACCGGCTCACCTTATTGTGTTCCATGCATAAATAGGATACTGTGTTTTCTGTCAAATCCCTGCCGGCTAAGTAGCGAAGCACCGCTTTCTGGCGTTTTAACACTGCATCAGCCAGAAAATCCCGCACACAGAATACATCACCATCCAATGTTACGGACGTGGACGTTTCCTTTGGAAAATCAGCGCCGATTTTCTCCGCTTCATTGCACTTACAAATCCGACCAAGAATCTGCAATGGGGAACCTGAAAGAATATCATCCAGTTCCGTATCTGTAGCTGTCATGACGACGTGGTCCAACTTCTTTAGGAAACGCGGTTCGCCTCCGCTGTATGCGGTTAAGTTGATCAACCGCTTCATCCGCTGTCTGTGATTTGCATATCGGTCTTTCTCACAAGATTCTTTCTGTATGAAATACTGATTCCATTTCTGAAGGTAACTTGCAACCGATTCTGGATTTTCCAGTCCTTCTGACATCTGCATAATCTGATGCACGGTAAATAACCCATTCATATTCGGATCACAGCAGAGCAGATTCAGATACACGTCATTGTTTTTATTCTGCATGATTAAAGTGATCATTCTGGCTCGCTGGGAATCTGAATGCGTTTTGCGAATTACTGGAGTATGCAACATAATTTCACAGTACCATCTTTTTTCTTCCTCTGTTTTTAAATCACAGAATACATGGTTATCCAGACAATGTTCCAGTTCTGTGCGCCAGTAAGAAGAATAGAATAATGGCATAATCTCGTCCGGGGCTACAAATCTGAGAAGCCGGAATATGGTTTTTACCGCTTCCTGATTTTTCGCCAGCTCACTTTTTGCCAATTCCTGCCAGAACAGATCCATTTTACGCTCAAAGAATGGCTTGACCGCTGGTGCGGTATAAGCATTTTTTGATGCTAAACACGGAAGCGCACCGATAAAAGCAGATGCATCCGGGAACATGGAGAAAACCTTCAGACTGCGTGGTATCGTACAGAAAATTTCCAGTGTTGTCAAGACATTTTTGTCTTCTGATACCACTGGATTAAAGTCGCATGTGCCCAGAAGACAAAGTACATTCCGGACTCGCGTCAGTCCGATCACTTTTTCCTGTCTGATTGTCCAGTTCATAAGCCAGGATGGAATGTTGCGTTTATAGTATATTGTTCTATTTTTACTTTTTGTGCGGTTTTCTTCCATTTTGTCCCACGTCATTGCAAATTTCATTTGTTCTACTAATCTCATGGTTGTTTCTCCTTTTGTTTGATATACAGGATCCTTTCGGTATCCTGTATTTTTCGTTAGGAAGCCAGCTTCTCTTAAAGTTTGCTGTCTTCTGTTTCTGATTCGCCGTTACCTTGGTTTTCGGTTTCCTGAAGCACATGTTTCGCCATCACTTTGAGAAAATACGGGTCTTTCATATTTCTGGCAATCCGACTCATTCGCTCGGAGTATTTATAAAGGCTATGGCCTGCCGCCTGCATGGAAGTACGGAACGTGTCGTCCAGAAGGCTTTCGTTGCTTTCTCCGAAGTGCACCTTCGTCATCTTTAAAAAGCTGATCGTTGTTTCCCAGATCCTTTTTTTATTGTCCGGAATGAACCGGCAATCTTCCAGGAATTGATCGGGATTATGTACCAGATCGCGTACATGTTTTTTCATCAGTTCCTGTACGGATAACAATTCTTTTACCTGTTCCTGCGCCAATGTTTCATTTGCCGCCATCACCTGGTAAGTTTCAAATTCTTCTTTGGTCATTACCATGCTGCGCAGTGTCTCTTCATATTTGGAAAATTCAGGGTTGTTTAATAACAGTTTGGCTAATACTTTCTCTGTTTCGGAATCCATAAATTTTTCAAATGGAATCTGGTTCCGTAACATGTATGTATACATGGACGACAGCGTGTTTAAATTGTAACGAAACCTCATTTCCGCGAACATTGTGAATAAGCGGACGCGCTCTTCCTGTGTAAAACGATCAGGATTTGCATCTGGATATACAGCGGTAAAAAAATCGGCCGTATCATCCCAGGGATTCAGCTCAATCTGTGACTGATCGATACAGTCCGCCAGTATCAAGCTTTTTCCCAGGCGCTTCAACAGCATCCGTATAGTCCATGTATCCAGATCCCGTAGGCCCTGTGGAATTTCCCAGTATTTATCCAGATCTGCCTGGTTACCTAATGTAACAAGCCCGGCCTGAATAAATTTTGTGGCATATGCGCGGGTGTATTTGATGCAGCCTTCCAGTTTTGATTTCTCATCCACGGTGGTTCCCTGCTTTTTCAACAGCCAGACAATAACATCCATAATTTTTGAAAGCAGTTCTTTCATCTGTTCCGGATGTTCTTTTGCCAGGTACATGGCTGTTGAAGCGGTTCGGTAAACGATTGTGATGACATCCTCATCCGGCAGCACCGCCAGGCGATCCCAGGTTGCCGGATCGCTGCAGTCAAATGTCAGAAGCTTATTGAATCCACAGAAACTAGACTGATATGCCTTAAGCACAATCTTCTGATACAGTACCATCCAGTTTGCGTTTGTCAGCCCATAGGTCCTGCAGAGATTATAGTTGCTCTGGAAGAATGCCCGCATGCTACTGTATCCATCGATTCTTTTGACAAATTCCCGATTGCAGGCATGTACCAGTGCGTTCTGTTCAGCAAGTGTATACGGCATGTTTTCATCATTGCCGAATTTGAGAAGATTTTCTACAAATTCAGTACTGATTTTATCCATGACCGCATCCGATACCTTTCCCTTTGCCAGAATCACGTTAAGATAACGGATTTCGCGCTCTGAAAAATAAATCGCCAATTTTTCTGCATTTTTTGAATCCGGCGTTACATTGTGATTCCGAAGTGCTTTCATTGCAGCCAGTTTTTTGTTTTTTGATATGCATTGGAAATCAGTGACCAAAGCGACAATACCCTTCGCTGTTTTTGTATCTTTTTCAGAATCCAGCGGGTGCAGGTTTTCCAGAAAGGATTCCATTTCCAATCGGAACATGTCCCAGAAAGAGTGATATGTTTCCGTCAGCTCCACAAGATCGGTTATTGATAAACGATGATCTCGTGCGGACTGAAAAAGACGGTTATGAATCGTTACCTTCTTTTTTTCATCTGGCTTCTTGTAAAAACCCGCATCATTTCCGTATACTGCAAAAGCATACTCCAATGCTTCCATGTACAGATCATTTTCCACGTGTTCATGCATACAGCTCATCCAGCGCTGGAATTGGTCTTCGTTCATGTTGGCATTCAACCGACGCACAATGTTTGGCGATTCCATAGCCAGCGTATGACAAATCCACCGCATATCCTGTTTGTCCAGTCCTTGTATACGGAGTTGGTCCAGAATTTCACCCAGGTACTTTGTACCACAAGTGCCATATTGTGCTGCTATGGCAATGTTCTGCATGTCTTTTTCATTCATCATGATTTTTCCTCCATTACTCTATGTCTTTGATAGTTTCGGATAAATTATGGGCATGAATGTCTGACGACAAAAAAAATAAGGCCACAAAAGTGTGACCTTATTAAAGATATGAATTGCAGTTACATAGTGATTCGGATGTTTAATTCACGCATATGATCATTGAATACATCTTTGCGGATATCAAAAACTGGATGTTTCAGAAGATCGTAACGCAAGATTTCCGGACATCTTGTCCGAATCGTTGCGAGTTCCCGAAACAGCATTGCCCTGTCATACTGCGCCTTCAGGGCATTTAATGGGCTGCGCGTGATGCCAAGTTCATCCTTCCAAAAGGATACCAGTTCTTTTTCCCATTTGGTATCTCCCTGACATGCTTCGATTGCTTTATACAGCCCAGTCACCCCGCCGTACTCCATTACAAGCGGGGCGGCGGCAGAGCTCACTCCTTTGACTCCTGGGATGTTATCCGACGAATCTCCCTCAATCGCTTTCAGATCTGGGACAAGTTTTGGCGTAACGTGCATTCTTCTGCATACGTCATCCTCTGTGTAAATCTGGTAATGCCGGGTATATGCCGGGAACATTTCATTTTCTTCCGGTCTTCCGTTACGGAAGGCGTCTGCTTTCCCGGGGTTCTCCGTGTTTTTCGGATCCTCAGGCATCCACACCTGGATATTCCGGCTGTCATCGACAAGCTGAAGGTAATCCTTGTCTTTACTGACAAGTACAACCTGCATGTCTTTAGCGTATTTTTCTGCCATCGTTCCGGCCAGATCATCCGCCTCGTAGTTATCACTGAAAAAAACCGGGATGCCGGAATCGGCAAGAATCTTTTCCATAGTCAGGAACTGTTCCTTTAATGGCAAATCTGTTTCCTTTCTCTGCGCCTTATAATCTGCGTAAAGTCTCCGGCGGAAGGTGCTCCTGGTCTTATCAAACATGACCGCCAGATAATCCGGTTTCCAGCCATCCATCAACATTAAAAGCTGTCGGGTCATACCATAAACAGCATTTGTATACGTGCCATTTTTGGCATGAAGGATTTTATCAAAATACCGCGCCCGCTCTTCTGGAACTTTGCAGAAACGAATCTCATTCGGTAACAGCGCATAATATGCGGTTGTCAACATGGAAGAGCCGTCAATAATCAATAATTTCTTTCTCATCTGTGCACCTCCCTAACTGTCTGGTAATATTTCTTCTTGGCATTCCACTCAACCGTAACCGGATTGCCACAGGCGATACACGTTACGTCCAACATAGGTTCTTCTATATTGGTACGGTATCTGGATTTCTGGCCGCATTCGCAGTCTGCCTGAAGAGGTACCAGATTTTCCAAATCCATGACCCTGTTGCAGTCCCGGCACTGATACCGGCTTGTGACAGCCCGGCTGTTGAATGCGTGGATGCGTCCACAGGTCGTGCACTTAATTAGAAGAAACCCTTTATATCCCTGCCGGACCTCTGCTTCCGTTTTGCCTTCGGCCGTCGTGGCCTGCATTGTTGGAATATTTCGCTTTAATGTTTCACAATGATCTTCCTTTTGCAGATGTTCCGCTTTTACTAGCATCGGCGTATCATCTGCCTTCACCGATTCTTTTGTTATGGGTGATGTTGTAAAATCCTCAAACATACTATCCGCAGTTTCCGGTGCAGGCAGTCCTGCCGGCTTTGTAGCATATGCAAACAATGTATCTGCCGCTTCCCGGAATGCATCCATAAATTTTTCCTCCGGCACTTCCACGTTCAGGGAAAGTCCTGGAGTGCTAAGTCTGATTTTAATTTTTGTATCTCTCACAAAAATATCCTCCTATTCTGTTCGGTCTAACACCACAGACCGGAAGAATTTGTCCAGCGTTCTCAGATCCTGCTCCTCCTGTTCCGGGTGCCCGCTTAACCATAGTCGGACCCGTTCGTCAATACTGGAAGCCAGCTCACAAGTCAGCGTATACGGTGCATCCCCGTGGCCGCTTTTGCACAGCTCCAGCAGTTTCCTGCACTCTTCTGCGTCCTGCGTGCCTGGCAGCACGGTCTGATCAATTAACGTTACAATATCGACCGGCGGTGCCGCGTGATACTGCATCGCATAAATGGCCTGCATGGCAGTCCGCATGATACTTAGGCAGTTCTTGGCCGGTTTCCGTCCGGACATTACTTCCTGCCGGAAAGACTGGAGCATCCCCGTGTTTGCGTAAAGGATTGATTTTTCCGCAAAGTACGGACGCGCAGCGTTTTTTAACTGCTCCATAAACCTAAGACGGTCCAGAATCACCGGGCACTGCATCCATTCCCAGAATGTGGCATTGGACTTTGCCGCATGCGACAGTGTGCGCTTTAATTCCCATCCGCAGATGTCGAGATCACCCTCTATCACCTGAATGGAATCCTGTGGTGACGAGAGGCTTAAGTACCGTTCCATCGGATATACGTAGATCAGCCGGATATCGTGATCACTACCTTCGGATGCATAGCCATATGCGTGGCTTCCGTATTCCACGGCCGCCAGGATCCGCATCTGGTATTCGGTTTCCAGTTCGCTCAACCTAGCCAAGATTTCTGCTTTCTTTCTGTCTTCCATCAGCATCCTCCTGTCTTTGCGCCGTCTCTTGTGATGTTATCCAGCTCCAGCGGGGTGCCGATCGCAAAATCCTCTTTTGACCAAAATACAGATTCCTTCAGTCTTTCGTTTTTGAACATGGAAGCCATCACCCGATCCAGCTGTTTCTTCGGGATTTTTGCTTTGACATCTTCCACTGTGCGGGCGCCGTTCTCATATAACAGCTTCGAGAGTTTCCAGTGCGAAACGTGGAATCCGTCTGTAATCTCAAACAGTCCGGCATATCCGGCTTTGACCGCCCGTTTCCAGGCTTTTTCTGTTTCCATCAGGGAGAGCAGATCTGTCATCAGTGATTCCAGTTCGTAATCAAGTACATACGGGCGCCCGTTCTGCGCGACCTTTTCTTCATGCTTTTCCGGGTGCGCCGCGATGATCGCCTGACGGAGTTTCTGCTCACTGTATCCCGGTTCCATATCAAGGTTATCGTCAATGCAGCCATCTGCGTCCTGGCTCCAGAACGCGATCTTTTTGTTTCCGAGGTACAGGTCGCCCTGTGCCGCGGTTCCTTCCCTTCCATCAAAATATTTTATCTTTTTTACTGTCAATCCATTGATACTTGCCATCTTTCTTCTCCTTTTCTTTCTTCCGTTTTTGTTCCTTACAGCATGGCACAAGAATGTTCGTGACTTTAGTCATGAGAGGGCGGCACCAGTCCTGTTCCGCACTGCACGCATGATCCGGGATCATTTCCACGTTTTTGCCGCAGTCGTCGCAGACCCAGTTTCCGTTTTCATCTTCCACCAGATATGTGCAATCCAGACAGCGTTCTTTCCGCTGTTTGGTGACGTTCTTGGTCAGGATGATGTCCGGGTTTAAGATGACGATGGAATCGCAATCCCATGACCGGAGCGCATTTCCGACAGGGCCGCTGCCGGCCTGCCTGAATTCGTCTCCGTACCATGCCAATTCAACGGCATCGATCCCGAGCCGGACACATTTTTCGAAGTCTGGCAGGCACATTCCATATACTGCCGGATTCGGGTTTTCGCGCATCGGAAGAACAGTCAGGTCTTTCATCGAGCGGATTGTGTACACGTTCGCATCCGGCAGGAGCGTAAAATCAAAATGCTTCCGGAGGGATGCGGTCTGGTAGTGTGTGCGTCTGCAGAACCCTTCCCATCCGCGGCTCGCGTCCACGCGTGATGCCCACAGCCCGCCATACGGCTTGCTGCGGCTCGGATCATTTATGATCTTTCCGAAATATTCCGGATGAAACGCTTCGGATCCAAAATGTCTGTATGTGATATGCTCGGTTCCCATTTAGTTTTCCCCCTTGTCTGCAAATTCCTGCGCAGCTGCCAAGAAACTCTGTACAAACGGACCAACCAGGAATTTTTCTGTGGCGTCATCGTATTTCCCGTTGCCATAGTCATGCCAGTAGTCTTTGTGTCTCTTCAGTAACTCCGTTCCGGTTTTCCGCGACAGCAGGTCACCGGCAGAAACGTACAGGCTGACGTCGCAGTTATACTCTGCCTTTTCTGGGTTTTTGATGAAAATGAGATCCTGCTTTTTGTCATAAATCCCGTAGACGCTGACCACGAAATCCTTCAAATACGGTAACTTCTGCAGCAGCAGCTCCTCGATGACTTTTCCGGCAAATCTGGACTGATACGGACTTGTCATCAGGACGATGGTTCCATTATCCATCACGGTACGTGACCAGCCGCCCCTGCTCTCCGTAAATTCCGTGCGCGTATGCTTCACGAAACGGATACCTAAGGATGCTTCATCCCGGTGTCCACGAACTGCAATTTCTTTTGCCATATCGGATTTATCCGCATGGTGTTTGCACGCAGTCAGGATCTCTTTGTCCGAGAAGTAGTTATGCAGATAGTTGTAGCTCGCAAAGAACTCCCGCATGAATGCGGTATTGTAGGTTTTATCCTGCATACGTTCCTTAACGATTGCCTGATGCTCCCGTTCCCTCGCTTCTTCCTGCAGTCCGACTGCATCTTTAACCAGGCGCTCCATCAATTCCTGCTCGGGAATGTCTGTCCATTTTTTGATATACTCTAAATCGATTCTCATATTTTTCTCCTTGTTCGTATTTTTTTTCTGCAATAGTGTTTGCTGATATTTTGGAAATCTTAGGCATCACGTTGCGTGAGCATTACTGCAAGTTCGCCGCTCCACATGATACCACCATGTTTCCATGTTCCGTGAGTTCCGTTAATGCCGTTGTAGCACTTAAGCCCCATACCACCAGCAGCCTTCCAGGCATGCAGGTTTTTGGAATAGTCATCGAACAAGATCCATGTCTCTGGCAGTTTCTCCAAATGAAAAACATCTATGACATAATCTGCTTTGCAGACTCCACAAGGCAGGAGCAAACGGTGCTCTTTCGGAATTTCCGGAAGATACTGATCCAGCCATGCCTGCTTGTCACCATAAGCGTAGCCTTCCACCAGACAGTGGCTTAAGATATAAACATTTTCAGGATGCTCCTTCGCGTATTCGCGGAAAGGATTCACGAATTCTGTCGGTTTTAAGTTCCGGAAATATCCTTCGCTCAATAATTCCGCCTCACATCCTACTTTCCATTCTGCCAGGGTGCCATCCATGTCCAAAAACCATCTTTCGTTCATATTTTTTTCTCCTTGTATATTTATTTGTCGTATTCTTTTAACAGTGCTTCCACAGCCTTTAAATGCTCTGGATCCATATGTTTTCCTGCGCGGTTTAACATCAGGAAACATCTCAGGAGTGTTTCTTTATCAGGGCGCACCAGGTCTGCAATCGGTACAACCCGTTCCAGAAAAACATGCCTGTCTTTGGCGCTGAGATCATTAAAATACAATCCCTGATATGGATATCGGTTTTCGTAATATCCGCGGATTGCATCCAGGCGCTGTTTGCCATCCAAAATTTCATAGAGACATCCAGATGCCTGCACTTCAGTATGATCCCGTTTCACAAATACGATCTCTCCAATCTTGATATTGGAAAAGATGCTGTCAATCAGCAATTCTTTATCTGCCTGTTCCCAGACATATCCGCGCTGATAGAACGGATCCATGTCAACGCCAAAATGATAATAACGATGCAGAACACCTTCAAGGGTATACGGATTGAACGATAACTGGAGATCCTGGTTCCGTTCCAGAGTGGTACAGTTGACGGGGATTGGGCGAATGTCTGTCCATTGGGCTGCATGATATACCGTTTCCATTTCCTCTGTGTTGTGTTTTCGCACGCTGCATCGGATTACATACAGTTTTCCGCCATGTAATACCTCTTCCACAACACTTTCTTCCATGCTGCCGTACCGCACATGTTCTCCAACACCAAATTGGTAGGTTGGTGTATCCAGATGTGGAAGTGTGTTGCTCAGCCAGTCCATGTCATTTTGGATCTGTTTTGCACGCTGTTCTTTCTGGATTAATACTTTTGCTCTTGCCATACTATTCTTCTCCTTATGCATATTTTGTCTCAGAAGCAATGCGCTTCCGAAATTCCACGAGTTTCCGATCCTGTTTTGCCAGTTCATCTGCCCAGTGCTTTAAATCTTTGTCGATTTCCGCAACTGCGCATGGATTCTTATAAATCAGCTGGTGTTCCAGAGCTGACCAACTATCCATTGCCATGGTACGGATCTGAACTTCGCACTTTTCACGCCGTACTTTACCGTGATGAAATACATCAACGCCGAAAATCAGGTGAAGGCCACGGTAGCCGGAGCGCTTTGGGTTGCGGATGTAATCCTTTTCATACAACAGCGTCATGCCGGCGCTCTGTTTTAACAATCCGGCTGTCTGGTAAATGTCGTCCAGGTACATGACCACGATTCTGACACCAAACAGATCTGCCAGTTCCTGACGGGCAGCTGCGATTGTCGGGTTTAAGCCTTTTTTTACTAGCTTTTTATAAATGCTGTCCGGGCTTTTCATCCTTGCGGATATGGAATGGATCACAGTACGCTTATGGCACAGTTCCAAGTCCCTCCCCGCTGCCTCTGCGCGCTCCTGGACAACGCCGGCTACATTTTTAAACAGGGTCTCGTAGTTTTCGTTCTCCATCTCCTTGCGGATCCGGTTTACTTCTTTGTTTACTTTCATGTCTTTTCTCCTCTGTTTTCTATATTGTTTCGGAGAAATTATGGAAGTGGATGGTGGAGAACTGGTTCGCGGTATAGCATAGCTAATGAGCAAAAGAAAACTGCCTGCTATTACTGCAGACGGTTTTCTTGAAAGAATGATTTGTGGTTTAAGAGCGGTATAGTAAAGAAAAAGGCCACTGCGTATAACCGCAATGGCCTTTAGAAGAAGACTTCTATTATTTTTTTGTAATACATTTGCTGAAGAGTTTTTCCATATCTGAGTAGTCGCACAGAAAGGATTTTTGACTCGCAAGTACCATTTCACTTTCTGATATCCTATCGAAATGGATCACGTACCCATTTTTCAGAGCCAGGGATCTGATAAATTCCCTCTGGCTGCGTCCGTTACCTTCCCTAAATGGATGCAATGCATTTATTTCTGAAAAATAGTATGCCAATTTTCGAATCAACACATCCTCTTCCAATCCTGCTAAATACTTTTCCTTTTTAAGCTTTGAAAAGATTTCTTCAGCCTGTTCTGGTATAAACCTTACATTACAAAACATATTACCTTTTGCAATGTCTACGGTTCTTACTTTTCCGGCCCAGTCATAGATATCCTGAAAAATATACGCATGGATTTCTTTCAGGTGTCGGAAATCAAACTGTCCACATATCGGATTATCCATTAATTCTAATAATCTGAGCATCGTCAGTCTTCGTTCAAACGCGTATAGTTTGTCCTGTTCCCTTATATTCAGTTTGTTGATTAACACGTCTGAATTCGGATAACAGTATCTTGTATCCGACATACTACACCTCGCTTAATATTTTTGTTCTTGCTTCATCATAGCTCATGTCGCCGCGCTCAATGCTTCTCAACATACCAAGATCATCATCATTCAGCTGAAGTCCCTCCATTCTCATTGTCGCCACCACTTCTTTAATTTTCTCTTCATCTGTATAAGATGGTTTGGTCAGTTTAACAGAGAACGGGATACCTTCCTGAATGATCAACTGATTCAGCGCCATATTGATATACGTAGACATATTAAGGCCAAGCTTATCCAGGATATTGATTGCTTCATTTTTTACACCCTCAGGTGTTCTTGCCTGAACGATCCCCATTGTTTCCATAATCACAGCTCCTTTCTTATATGTCTATTATATGACACTGTATATACAGTGTCAATAACATCTTGGCATGATTATTTTGTTCTCAAATACTGCGCGTATTCCTCTAAGGTCTTCGCCGTTCTTTCCAGACTGTCGATTTCAGAGATTACATCGCCTTCCACATCCGTACATACGGTAAAGACTTTCCCGATTGTCTGATCCGGTACATAAGCCGGAATCCTCTTTTTCGGTTTCCAGAAGGCGACCATACAGCCGCCTTTTTCCGGATAAGGATATACATATCCATCGCCGACAAACGTATCACGATACTTCTGCGCATCCGCAATACGAATAGGAAAGCATGTACCAATACCGGCATTTAACCCTTCTGTTAATTCTCGGTTCTTTCGATACAACTCTATCGCAACCGGATTTCCAAAGCCGGCGATCCAATTGTACGTCAGATCACGTTCCGTGTCATTCAGAAAATTATGTCTGAGAAGCAATTCCGGATTCATGTATGTTCCATAACTGAACTCCCACGCAAACGGATCATTAAGCACTGGATTTACGATTTTAATTGGAAAATCTTGATCGCCATTTTCCCTAAGTTCCAACCAGCATGTCCTGCAACTTCCCTTGCAGGCCTGTAAAGCCAATAAAGCTTCCTGGTAATTTGTTGTTGCTGTTGTCCAATTTGTTCTGATCATAAGTGTTTCCTCCTTATTAGTCTTTTGCGCTTCGACTGCAGCCGCAGCTGTAGCTTCTTTGTTTATAAAATTTTTCCACATACGGAAAATCATAATATTCTTCCGTTTCTGGACAGGCATCATAGGTTACTACGATTTTTGCACATCCCGGATAGGATAATGTCAAATCCTGGATCAGTCCCGCCAAACGTTTGTGATCATCCATTTCGTACCATTCCCGGTACAGCTGTTTCCCCTGTAAAACGTAAGGTGGATCGATAAACAGGAGATGATCCGCATTCCAATAAAATTCTTCGATCACCTGGAGCGCATCCATATGCATCACCGTGATACGATCCTTGTATGCTGCGATCCTGCGGATTCGGTCCGCCACCTTTTTGTAATTCCATCGGCGCTTGTAGTCTCCCGCGATCCCGGCTTTTGTGATTCCGGAAAACGCCAACTGGTTTGCTATCAGAAATGCCGCCGCTAATTCAACCGTGGGGCGACCGTCTGGCCGGTCGAGTATCCTTTTTGCTTGCAAAAACTCTTCCCGCGTTCCCTGTATGTTGCGAACCGCATTCAGGAGTTTTTCTGTATATTCCAAAACAGATATCCAAAATGCGTATACACCCGGATCCAGATCGTTTAAAACGATCCGATCGGCGCGTCCTGCAAATAGCATAGCCAGGGATGCGGCGGCACCGCCGGCAAATGGCTCGACCATGGTGCCGATACGCTCCGGAAAATGCGGTTCCAACTGTCTGAGCATTTTCCCCTTTCCGCCGGGATAACGCAAGGGGGACAGTCTCCCCTGTAAATCACTTTTTACCTGCTCATCCATCTGGCGTTCCCGACAGTCACCGGCCTTTGTTTCTAAGCAAACGGATAGGTCAATGATTCTGGTTATGCCTGCATATGGCGTGAAGCTCTCGCATTCCGGGCACCAGAAGCCAGTGCCATGAACATCTTCTTCGATATCATCTTGCGAAGCGAATATCGCCCCGCACACCCTGCACTGAAGTGTCTTCAACTCCTCCACTCCTTATTCCCATTCACATAATTTGCAAAATTCTGCTGACCTCGCCAAATGGATACCTGTGATCAAGCATTGCATTCTGGCACTGCAGGAATCACCATCTGCGACCATCGCATACAGACGATTGACATTCGTTCGAATTGGATGAATCTCTTCCTTGCCCTGCATTTCGTAAAAATATCCACTCACGAGCAACCCAACAATGGCGACCTTTTCATCTGTCATGCCGGCGCTACTGTATCCGCCAGGGATCGTAAAGAGTACCTTTTCGGTATTAAGCCCGGTTTCCTCTTTTAACTCCCGTTTAGCAGCTTCTACCGGAGTTTCGCCAGGATCAATGAGCCCGGCTGGAAATTCGAGGCAATAGCCGTTGATCGCATAGCGGAATTCACGCGTAACCAGGAGATCACCGTTATCAAAGATAGGCACGATGCATACGGCATCTGTTTTGGTACCCAGCCCATGCTCCTGCACCTCTGGCCATCCATGACGGCTTACGATCTCATACGGGATCTCAGCCCCACAATCGTCATATTTTGCCTTATAGGAATGCAGATATTGCCCATTTCCATTTGTCGGTTCCAGTGTTTTTAATTTTTTCATATTTTTTCTCCTTTTCAGTTTTCACAAAAGACCTGTCTGGCTTAACAGTATGCTGAATAATTAAACCTTCCAAGATGGGCGTCCCAGTCGAAATCTTTCGGCAGATACCGTTCCATTTTGTGCCGAAACTCGTTTACGAAATCCTCGTACGAATCGTACGGTCTCTTCACGAAACTCATTGGTCCGTCCAGAGGAATCTCACAGAAGATCATGTAGCTGGTTTCTGCACGCAGATCAATCCAGTCAACAAACTCCGGATTCTCTGTCTCCGCCCCATTCTTCATGTTATGGGGTACATTAAACTTATCATTGACGCGATACGGCATAAAGCGCATACCATCATAAATATCGTCATCCGAAATTCTGACAATGCCGAAGCGTTCCTCTGATTTGGGATCCATGGTTACCTCTGTTCCGGATAAATCGGAAGGGATATATCCACAGTCCGAATAAGCCTCGGTAGTCAGATCAAATGCTTCATCCGGTTCATAAGCGGCACCCGGATCAAATTCCTCGCCGGAATACTCCAGCGCCTTTCCCATTTCTTTCGGATTGCATGCCAGATACTGTTTGAAGAAGTTGATAAATTCCTCTTCGTTTAATTTCAGCCCACTTCCGTAATATGCTGCGTTCCATTCACTCATAGTTTTCTCCTTTGCTTTCTTTCCCGTGTAAATTGGGAGTCATTATTTTTTAGTGCTGTTCAGTTTTTTTGTTCCGTACCGTTACCCTTTGTGCCTGCGACCTGGACGTGGTTCCATTCTGCTTTCCCGCAGATTTTCTTGTCTTCGCATTCCTGGCATTCCAGGTACAATACCGGATACCCTCGGATTGGACACATTTTTGCCATCTTTTCTTCCTCCTTTGCTCAAATGGCTTATACATGGTTTCAGTGAAATTATGGAATGGGATATCTCTCGGCACATCCGTTATCCAAAATCCATGTGAGATTTTCCATAATTCCACTGCAAGAAAAATGTTAAGGAGGCATAATGATGAGAATCGTGAATGTTGAAACATCATGCAGAAAGCTTGTCAAAACAGTTGGCAACTTCCATATCCTGGAATACACCCATGACGCCAGCGTATCCCCGACCAGTGCCGTAAACGAATATTTTATGGGCAAAATGAACGTACGGCGCAGGCAGGTGCTGATCGAAATTGACAAGGATCACTCAGCAGTCATCCAGGCCGGAGCCATGCAGTGGATGGGTGGCCACGTTGAGGCTACAACCGGTGTAAAGGGGATCGGTGATCTGTTTGGCAAAGCTCTCAAGGGCGCTGTCACAAAGGAATCCGCCGTAAAGCCGGAATACATCGGCGACGGATACCTGGTACTGGAGCCGACATACAAACATATTATTCTTCAGGATATTTCATCCTGGGGACCGGTCGGTATGACGATTGAGGACGGGATGTTTCTTGCCTGTGATTCCAGAGTAAAACGCGACATTGTTACCAGAAAAAATCTTTCCTCTGCTGTATTGGGCGGTGAAGGACTGTTTAACATGAGCCTTCGGGGGAACGGCGTAGTTGCTCTGGAAAGCAATGTTCCAGAAGAAGAATTAATTGAGATCGAACTGGAAAATGATGAGCTTAAGATTGATGGAAACATGGCCATGTGCTGGTCTTCCAATCTTGACTTTACCGTGGAACGGACAACAAAAACCCTGGTCGGTTCTGCAGTCAGCGGCGAAGGCCTTGTTAACGTATATCGCGGTACCGGACGTGTTTTAATGAGTCCGGTAGCATCGACCTTATCCATGCAGACAGCAGCAAACTCTATCTCCGGCACAACAAAATAAGAAATCATAGCAATGCCGGGGCGTATAAGCCCCGGTGTTCTTTTGCATTCTTTTGTCTTCTTAGCATTATACCGGCGAGAGTGTGTGCCGGGCAGTGTATTGTTTTTCGGACTGCGTTAATGCCCTCCCGTCGTCCTGGGACAGTGTATTTTGTAATTCCACAATTTTCATATCGCATATTCTGTCATGATAACGTTCCAGCAATAGCAGTTCCAACACGGATGTTTTAGATTCCTCCATTACCGTGATGTTCATTTTTGCATATTTATATGCAACTGCAAGGTCCTGCATGGTTATCGGCTCTTTGCGCAGCCTGTTTTTGTAAACTAAATAATTAATTCTCTCTTTCACATCCTGATCAATGTCCGTCAATATGCTTTCCTGCATGTGATCACCTCCTATTCATTTGTTCTGTATGAGAATTATGGTCCATGATGCATTTGATCTCTGGTTTGTGAAGTTATCTCTTATGACTGAAGTCACGAGTATATGGCGATTGATGTTATCAACGGCTTGTTTATATGGACGTATGTGTAAAAAAAAGGAACCTTCCGAAGAAGATTCCTGGAGAAACTATTTTTCGCCTATTTTGTTTGCTGCATCTGTCAATGCAGATTTTGTTAGATTGCGAACAGCTGAATTGATGTTAGTTTTCTGCTCCTGATAGATGCCCGAAACTTTCTCGTATGTTCCCGGGTGGCTTCCGCAATAGTAAGCTCCAATTACGAGGATGGTCAAAGCGGTCATCATCAACCGACGCATGCGTTTTCTGCCAATAATCATCTTGGCAATTCGATAAATTTTCCAGTAAGACATTTTAATTTCCTCCTGTATTGGTATTATGGTTTGCAGCTACCGCATGGTGTATAACCTTCTGCGATCAGTTCTGCGCGATCCGTCTCACGTTCTTTCTTATTCTGTTTTGATATTTTCCCCACGCTGTCGCAATCAGGAAAATGGAATTTTCTGGTTTTGGCGTTGATCACATACAGCGTTGTTGCGTATTGCGCATGCTCTTCGGTGTCATCGACGATATCTGCCATGCTGTTTGCAACCCAGCTGTCTCCGGTTGCATAATCAATTTCGATTCCAGGCTGAATATTATACACAAACACATGGAAGGATGTGCCTTCCCCATTGTCCTCTACAGAATACGCTTCCATTTCCACACCTCTGCAGACCAGGTCATCCCCGACAAAGATCGGTGTGACTCGATACAGTACATGGTTATCCGTTTCCTTCACGTAGTCGGCTATCATATTTTCGAATGGCAGCATACCATCCACGTTCATGTACCGTGTGCCCGTCACAAGATTTTTCTCATTTGCGTTCTCTCCGGCGAGCTGAAATCCAATCAGATGGCAACGATTATAGAGATATTTGTCGCTAATGATGTCATCATACCGGACGGTATGCCAGCCTGTCGGTTTGATCATGCCGATTTCGCCGCGCTTTTCCGTTGGCATCAACTCTTTGCAGATGTTGGCATATGCAGCACCACAGCGCCCCAGTGTGTCTAAATCAGAATAATGTTCAAACACATCTTCTGTTTTTTTCCTATCCGTAAAATACGGGATATTTCCATTGAGCTCTGTGTATGGTTCGCCTGAATAAACCGGTACCGTTTCCTGCCCGTTCCACGTCGTGAAGGTGGATATCCGTTCCTGTGACTGCGAAGATTCTGCTGTCGCAAGCGATTCCGCTACGCGCTCGATTGCTTCGTGAAACTGGCTGGTTTTATCCGTTGGCATTCCAGGACCGGTTATGGAATGGTTACTGCATCCACTTAACAAATATGTTGCGGTTAATAAGCATATAAGAAATTTTCTCATCTTTATCTCCTTTGCGCTTCGATTGCGATCTTAGTAATGCCATTTTTGAGTATCTGCTTGTCCATACAAACTACCACCGAGGATTCCACAGAACGCTGCAGTACTGTTTGGATTTTCTACGGCACCTGACAAATCATAAATCAGCCATCTTCCGTTTTCGTCCTGAATAGCGTTCCACATGTGGGCATCATTTTCTATAATGGCCACCTTAATATAATCTGCATTTTGAACATTCCATCCCACAACTCCATCGTGAAATGGAATTGTTTCTATCATGGCACGAAACATACATGAGAAGGCGGTGCATACACCGCTTCCCTCCGTGAGCATATACCAGGCATCCGCTGCATTTTTCTTTGCATTCATCTGTTCCTTTGTGGTAGGATATGCGATTTCGTGATTATAAGTATAATGTTCGCAGATATATTGAATGACAGCAGATATTGCCTCTTCTTTTGAAAGTCCATCCCGTACAATTTCAGGCATATGGAACGCCATCCAGTCCTGAACGTATTTTGTGCGTTCCTGTAACATCTGTGCATCGCTTTTTGATAAGGATACGGAATTGCGATGCAGATACAACTCTTGAATTTCATATCCTGTACATGAACGAGTTGCATTCATGATCGCATCAACAAGTTCCGGTTCCCAATACTCCATATCATTTACATGAACGTAAATTGTATCTTTCATGGATATCATGCGTGGATCATTTGCGAAAACATTTATATTTTCGGCTTGAGAGACCAATTGCATACTTAATATACATACCGTTATGGTAATCATAAATATTAGATTTTTGATTTTTTTGCATCATTTGGTGCGAAGGTATTCGTAATTTCAGTTGCAAAAAATTTCAATACCCACGCTTCCTCCTTCCCTGACTATAATCTTCAGCGTTTTCTGAATCTTACAGAACTTATCCGTTGCCTGTTATGTCATGGACGCCATAATTCACCTCCTTTAGCGAATCAGTTTTGTTCCGCAGTATTCGCAGTGAGCCGGAAATCCAAAGTAATCCGCGTCATCATTCGTGGCAATTTCTTTTCTGCAGTGCGGACAACGAATCACATCATCTGCATCATCGCCGTCTCTGATTACGGACATTCCGTCTGTAAAACGGGACTTTACGGATACTGGTTTCAGGTAAAAATGTTTTCCGCTATCCGTAAAAATTAACGAACAATCCTGCATGGCTCCATCAATCAGTACCTGCACCGTGGTATTTCTGGTTTTGTGAAGCGGCTGTTTTCCAATTTTCTGGAATAAGCGATACCAGCTGATTGATTTTGATTTTTTCTGAATTTGTTTTTCCATTGTTTCTCTTTCCTCCTGTATCTTAATAATTGTTTCGGAAGAATTATGGAAGAAGATCTGTTGGATTGGTTATGTTGTCGTACAAAAAAAGACCTGTCATGTACGAGCAGGTCTTTCGGATGAATGATTATTCGGGCAATTTGCCGGTGGATACAATTTTTTCGAGTCTTTCAAGTGCTTCTTCTTTTGTTCCACGTATATGATCAATGATCATATAACGATCAAAGTTTTCTGCAAGTTCACAACAAAGATTCCAGGAAAATGTGCCATCCTTGTATGCGCGCCGTTTCAACAGATAGAAATGAAAAAGTCCAGCTCCGATATATGTCGGTTCATATATCGCGCCATAGTCATTTTCTTGGATGGAAACTAAAACGTGACTATCCGTCTCGGTCAGACAATGATGCGATTTCATTAAGCCTTTGAATTGCTCTGCCAGATTATCATAATCACTGCCGTAAATAATGGCTGTTGCTTCATCAGGTTCATCTTCCTTTTCAGGATTGTCAATTATTACTCCCTTTTTCTCCAAAAAATCTTCGACGATATCAACCATTTGACCGATGAATTCCGGTGTATCGTTTGGCTGTACCGGTACAGTCCGGAATTTAATTCCACGCGTCTCCAATTCATCCAGCAGTGCTTTGGTGCTCATGTTTTGAATTGCATTTTTATCTTTCATCTTTTTTCTCCTTCTTTCCTTCTTTCTTTGAAGTCTATCGTTTCCAGCATTTGTATCTGGCTGCAAGCAGTTTCAGTCCTGCCAGAACTGCTGCTGCCGGAATATAATATTCGAATCCAAACATTGTCTCCTCCTTAATTTGTTTCCGAGCAGATTTCCTTGATTAGCCGGTCGAACAATTTATTTAGTGTTTCTCGTTCCTGACCTCTCGGATACGCGTAGATTATTGTCCCATCATCCATAGTATATATAAAAGAATCAGCGTTGGAGGTCAGGTAATCATTGTGACAACTACATTTTGTCATCTTATCTTTGATGTAACAATCGAAGGCTCTTGCGAACATCTCACACTGATCTGACCAATATCCATGGCCGCTTTTTCGATACAGCTTGTCAAATTTACAAGAACCCAAATAAAAATCCGTCAGAGTCCCATCTTCATGCCGGATCATATTTTTCAGCAGTTCTTTTAAAGCAGGCGGATATGCATTGGAATTGTACACATCATACGATTCTGTAGCCTGCACAGCGGAATCGCCGGCGGATACTGCCATAAAATGATCCATTGCGTGTCCCCATTCGTGGGCAAGACAGCCGGCGCCATGGATTTTAGTCAAGTTGATCACCTCAAGCAACGGTTCAAAATGCGCAGATGCCGCTGACTGACCGCCGCGACCCCTGGAGCCGAAGGCAATACTTAACTTCCCACCAAATGTTATATCAGAAGGTTTGATACCAAGTGCTGTTGCCAAATCATAAAATGCCTCATAAGCTAGGTTCAGATGCCGCTGCCGTTCTTCATTTGACAGCCAGTTCCCGAATTCACCGCCGCGAACCTGGAATGTATCCATAAACCGCTCCGGTGAAACATTTTCTTCAGACTGTAGAATCGGTTTGCCGCTTCTGGTAAACTTGTCCAATTTTGTTAATTGGAAGCTCTTTTTCTGTTTCTTTGCGGGTGCTCTCCGTTTTTCATCAGCTGCTTCATCTATATTTTGTGGTTTCGATGCAAGTTCCTCGATTTTTTGCATGGCCGACTCTTTACTTGAAAGATTGTATGCCTCGATCTGTCTGGTAGCGGTATTTACCACGAACCAGGAATCCTGCTTCCATGTCCAGGAATATTCTTCTACTTCTTTTGGATAAAAGTAAACGCTGGAATGTCCGTATTTTATGGTCAGACGCATGGTACCTTTGCGATCAAATTTTTCAAAGAATACCTGCTTTTTATCATAACAGCATGCAGATAATTGGTTTTTACGGATGGCGTATTCCTTATCCTGCTTCGGTACCCCAAAAGTGATATATTCACTTTTGCGTTTATAGTACAGTTCTCCAGCAAAGGTGATTGCCTTTAAAAACTTATTGGTGATGATTCCTTTTGCCCGATCCTGTACATGGACATAACGGCCGGTTTCCGGCGTCACAAATTTACCCAAAATATGATTTTTATAGAATTCTTCTGCCTCCTTTGGCGTCTTGACTCCCATGACCGCATCCCGAATCTGTCCTACAATTTCGACGTAACGATCTTCCTTTTGCTCTCCCGTCATGGAACTGGTATTCGGCGGCAGCGATTTACGTATTTCATTCTGCCAATAGCAGACTGCCTTATCTGACTTTTCTTTTGAAATCTTTGTGACCCAATCCGGTTTCGGCCAGACATTCTCTTTGGTCACGTACTTTTTTGCCTCTGAGTCAGTCAGTTCAAAAAGATCGTCTAAAGATAATCCTCTGGATTTCCATACATCTTTTCTTGCTCCGCCGATTTTCTGACCAAAATCTACTAATTTTGTTTCTTTTGCCATTTTGTTTCCTCCATTCAGAATATTCTATCGCGCTAATCCGCAATACAGATTGATCTCGGTTTTATATGCGGCTCTGCTGATACGCTCCAATTTGCAGGCATACCCACTGTACTTAAATACAAAATAGTCTGCCTGATACCCGGATCTATCTGCTTCTTTCCATGAATAGGATTTCACCGGGGCTAAATCCACAATAGACGCACCTTCCGGAATCACGATTCCCCCACCGTCTGCCCATGCTGCCATACGGTGTACAATCAGGAAATTTCGCGCACTCTTTGCAAGGCTGTCCAAGTCATCTGTCAGCCAGTTTTCCGCATAATCCGTTGGTTTTACGGTACAGATATTGTAGTGTTTTGATTTCGTCAGGTTGATCACTGTTTCTGCCTTTGTTTGCTCAACAAACGTGTTTTCTAAAAATGGAGATACGACGATATTCGTCTTCAATTCCTGCACACTGCCGAATGTTACAGCCACACTGCATACAGCGACCATTGAGACAAGCATAAAACTAGCCACTGTTTTCACAAGCCCTTTCCATATTTTTTCGATCAATACTTCTTTTGCTGTTTTTTCTTCCATGTTTTTCATCCTTTCTCTTATGTCTTTCATCAGTTTCAAGGAAATTATGGCTTTGGAAGGGATGAAATAGACGGCGCCTTGCGTCCAGTTAATTCCGGCGTCTGCATAGTGTTGACTGTGTTAATATTCTTTTTTTTCCGGCCCAGTTGACTTCGCGTATTCGGCCTTATACAATGAATAGCATTATGAAAGGATGCGATTGGAATATCATCGCGAGATTATATTATGAACAAGATAGAAACCTGGGCGGCGGCCAATCGGACCGCCATTGAACAATATGTGAAGGACAGAAATTATCTGGAGTTAATCCAATTTTTTGCATGCGGGACCAAGCTATCCAACGTGAAGCTGGCAGCACTTTTTCGATGTGACCGCCGTTCTCTGCGGCGTTATTTATCCGGTGAACGGCAAGTGCCAATGGAAATTGTTGGGATCATGTTGCGGAATATGGGGATTCCCTATGTTGAATTGACCCTGAAGGATAAGATGGAAGCGCCGGATTGTAATCCGGAAGGTTCTCTGATTTGGTACGGCGGAAGTGAATTATTAGCCAATACCTTATATTTTTACAGGACTTTAGAATGGAAAATAAGTCGTTTCGAAATGGCTTGCGAACTGAATATTCGTGAAGATGTTCTGTGGGAATATGAGCATGGGAAACGGAGGATCCCGTCTGCGATCGTGGAACAGATTGTACAAAAATTCCCTATTACTGTCATGGAACTTTTTCCTACGATTGTTTCTTACGATGGAGGCAAAACGTATTTACAATTAGATACTCGCTATGATTTAACACTTGATGGAAAACACTATAATATTTTTGAGGATGTCATGTATGTTGACCCTAATGGGGAAGAAGCCAGCTTCTATATGCCTGAATGGCCGGCATGGCGTTATGACGCTTATACAAAGCCATTGCTGAAATATATGCCCAATGAATTGACGATGGATGAATATTATAATACCGATGATTTGTATTTTGTGAAAGGCGATGACTGGGGCGAAATTTATGAACCTGGAGAATTTCGTGGTCAAAAACTACCGCCATCCTACGAACATATTCGAAAATATCTTACGCCTGGTGCAAGGCGCCGCAAGAACGCAACATTTAATTACCGGATTTTGTCATGCATATTATCAGAGCATTATACCGTTTCTATCACACTGTATAGAAAGCCTGCCAGGTTTGATCTATCAGATTATGTGTTTTCTGATAGCGTTTGGTATCAAATGCTGCAGGATCCCGAATATTTCAAAAAGGGAAAATTATGCAGTCACAATCATACTAATTTGGTGGCTGATTGTTACCTTTCATGGCCAGACGGGCAATATGTCAATATTTTGGAATTATATATGGACCAACGCAGGAATCAGGCTTATCCGCAAGTACGCGGTATAGGGGCTGGAAATCGATTATATTATTAAGGAATGTTCTGTTTTTAGTGAATGACCCATTACGGCCACTAATTGAAGTGATTTTTCTTATATGTCGTGATAAAATATCGTGAACCTGTTTTCTTCTGACAAAAGTGAAAATCCTGCGGTGGTTAACCGCAGGATCGTGAAAAAATTATTTCCTTGGTGTGAAAGTACCATCCTTCCATGTTCCGGCACGTTTGGTAAATTCTGGATGAAACGGGCAATCATAGAACATTTCCTGGAAATTTGTGACATTCTGAATATTCCAGTCATTAATCGCAGATGCATCGCTTAATGAACGGCACATAAAAAACATCCTGTACATATCAGTAACGTTTTCAACGTTCCAGTTCGCAAGCGGGGATATATCTTTTAAAGAAGTGCAGCGGTGCAAAGTCTGCACGCTTCACGCAATGTGCGCTTTTCGATTTCGCAATGGCGTGTCAGGTAAAAAAATACCGCGCTGAGAGTTCCCGGATATAATACCGGGAACCGATGTTGTAAGATGCGTTCAAGTCGCAGTTGTACTGCTTCCCGGTCGGAAACCGGCAGAGGCTGTAGCTTGGAAGATCTGCTTCTTTCCCTCTCATGACTCTGCCGCTTCCGTCAAATGCAAGCCTTGATGTATTCCAGGCACAGACTCTGGCAACCCGGATCGTGTTCCGGTGTGCCTTGTCCGTTACCATGGCCTGTATGTACTTCGCCCGCCAGAGGTGAAGACGCTGCTTCTTGCTGCCGCGCTTCTTTCCGGCGAGATCCAGGCGTTCCATGACGATGCAGTCCACATCATATTTGACCGCTGTATCTACGATGAACTGTGCGGTCTTTACCGCAATGTCATCATTGATACCTTTAGCCTGTTTCCAGAGGCCGGGAGTCCGCCGGGCGCAAAGTTTCTGTGCATGTTTGATGTGGCTGATCGCATGCTCCAGAGAGTCGTATTCTCCCGGAAGGGAAAGAAATCCCCTGCCAAGGACCGCGCCCTCCGGAGTCATGATGCTGCATGTACACGTACTGTTAAGCCCAAGGTCTACTGCCAGGATACGGGTGTTTCGGATATCGGTATCTGGAAGTTTTACGGCTGTCTGAAATGCGAAGTCCAGAAACCATTTCTTTCCGCGTTTCTGTAAGGTCGGAACACATTCCTTGTAGTTCTTGCAGTGATGTTCGATGTAATCCACATCACTTTTTCGAAGATCCACCAGAACCCAGCCCCAGGTGTTTCGGATAAAGACTTTTACCGCCGCCTGATACATACCGGTACGGATAAACATACCGGAACGGTACATGGCCGGATACACAAAGCCTGTCTGCGACAGCGACGGTTTCGCGCCGCGTTTCTCCGGCTCCGCTGCTTCCCAGTTTGTCAGGTTGCTGCGGTAAGAGGATGCCTTACCCAGTGCTTCTGCAATGGCGGCACGTCGTAAGTAACTGGGGAACTTGTAGAACGCGGCCGAGAAATCATAAGATACCGCGGGATTCTGCTTCGTCTGAATGGTCAGGGCTTCCACCAGGTTGACCCGTTCCTTTTGGAACTGCCCGGCAGAGACACAATCCCATTCCGTAAGACAAACATCCACGAAGAAGGAGACGGCCTGACGATACAGACGGACCGTTTCATTGAAGATGTGATTAAATCCCTTTGTTCTGACGCGGTATGTCATACTGAGTTTCATCTGGCAGCCTCCTTTCTGTGAGAATTATGGAAGAATCGCTGCACAAATTGGCAGTGCCTAACTCACGACTGAAGTCGCGAGTATGCGGCAACTGATGTTATCAATTTTTTCAGCTTCATGATCTTCTCCTCACCCCTCAGTGATTTCTCTTAGTGCTTCCATACTGTTTTCCTGGAGGTTATCCTCAGAAATCTCATGGCTGGCATCATTCAGATAATCGGACATCTTATCTACCAAAGTAGCGCATGCTGCGGTCGTATTCCACTGTCCAGATTCGGTATCCACGGATGAATACAAAACGACTTTCGGCCCATCCATGGCTGCCATATCGTAATAGAATTTATCTGGCCTGTCCTCCAGGCCTTCTACAAACAGCACGTCTTTTCTGGCTTCATCAGACCACATACTCAGCACCGGTACAAATAACAGGTAAGATGTCAGGTTATCCTCATCTTCTTCATTATCCGTGATCCAACCGACCAGATAACCTTCAACATTGTCTAAAGTGAATGTGTCTGCGGAAATGATAACGAAATCATTGTCCGTTGATTTTAACAAATCAATGGACTGCTGAAACACCTTTCGATGTCCATTCAATAGATCCGTGATACGCGCAGCGTTCATGTTAATACCGCAAAGCTTCAGCCATTTTGTTGCCTCTGCACATTCCCCGGCGCACCGGATGCTATCTGCGGAATCCGCTGGTAAGACCTGTAACTCGCGCATACGTTCGATATAATGGGTAAACCTCTTTCTCAACGTACTTCCATTCAGACTTTTTCCCTGAAATGGATTGGCAAGCCTTCTGCCTGTCCCTTCCAGATTCGTCTCTGCCAGGCATTCGATCAGCTCCTGTACATTGGCACCAACTGCGGCAGCAGTCAGCCCTTTATAATGTGCACCACTGCTCCCTTCTGTGGAAATATACGCGTCCAGGGTGTTGTTTGGGAGAATTTGTGCGTCTACCGTGATGCTACTGAGTGTAATTTTTTCTTTTGTCATTTTTATTCCCTCTTTTCATTTTTTTCGGCTTTACCATCAGCGCAAGAATGCTCGTGACTTGAGTCATGCAGATGAATTGCGCAAGCGGCAAGGCAGCTTCATGCCGCCTACTGTTTATGCTACATATACCAGGCCCTTGTTCTTTTGAACGACCTGTACAGCTTTTGCCGGGAAGTTTTTCTTGTCCTGTCTATAGGCGCGGTAATATGCGCCGCCGGTCAGCTGGCCGGTCATTACAAACCGTTTCCCTCGGTAGATAAATACAGCTCCCGGCATCATCCGGCCTTTCGTATTGTAATGTCTGGTACTTTTCTGTACGGTGACCCTTGACAACATCCGGCTGGCTGTTCCCTGTCCGTACTGTTTTGTCATGTCTGCAACCCAGTCTTCCAGGGAATCCGTCTTCTGGTCCATCCGCTTCTTGCGGTTCTTTGCGATGATCTTCCCGTCATACCGGTAAGTACGTTCCGTCTGATGGTTGATCAAAGCTCTACTGTGTCGTCTAAATTGTTTGATTTCGTACGGCTCTGTCTGCATGACTGGCTGTGCGTCCTCCAGGATACTGGCCGCAATACAGTAAGCGTCAACATCATGGTCCTTCTCCAGTTCATGCTTCTCGCGGAATTCCTTGGTGCTCCATCCGTTCGTCACATGGGCATGTCCCGGATACCGGATCCCAAGTTCCTCCGTGAGGGACGGGATGGTCTGGTTCAATACGGACGTTCCACCGTATTTCTTGCTCAGTCCGTCTTTCTTTGACTGAAGCTTCTCAGCGGCAGCCTGGTCTTTATGTATCCGTTCATGACATTTTCCGCAAAGTCCGGCGATATTGCTTATCGTATTACTGCCACGCCTGCTTCTTGGGACGATATGATGGTAATGTTCAATCTCCCGTTCCCGGCATAACAAGCAGAGTCCGTCCTGCTGTAGGCTGACCGCGGCTTTTACGCCGCCGGTCCCGTACAACGGCCCGCGGCAGAAGTCGATGTCCCGCTTTTTCATGTCCGGGTCATCCAGCTGCATGAACGCGAACCGGTTGACCTCCAGGACCACTTCCGTCACTGGGAGGATCCCGGACAGTTTCCGGAAGGTCTCCAGATGGGTCCGTAACAACTGTGTGGCCGTAGGTGTCAGCCACCCTTCCGGACGCAGTCGGTTGTTAAACCTGGCTTCCGTATTGATGATGTCTTTTACTGCCAGCGGCTCCTTGCATCCCGGCAGGATCCTACCGTTTAAATGTTTGGCCGTCGTATGCAGCTTTTTCGCCAGACGTTTCCTTGCGAGGCGTTCTCCCCTTCTGGATGCCTGCCGGAATGACCGGCGGTCATTCATCAGGGATACGATCTCCTTATTGCGTGTCTCGATATGGGCACGGTACAGTTCCGTTCCATCGGAACGGACAGCGGCCATGCCGATGTTGGTTCTTCCTGGATCCTGTCCGGCAATGACAGGTTGGAGGATCCTGGTTTTAGTTGGTTTTAATAACTGGATCGTGAACGGCAGAGTATCCACCGCTTTTGCCTGTCCGGATTTCAACATCCGGCGGACCTTTCCGTGACGGCAGGTCGGCATGAGCGGCTTCCCATTCATATCCAGTACGTAAACATATCTCATAGTTCTCTTTTTTTGCTGTAAGCCAGGCACCGCCAGTTCCGGCCCGGCAGATATCCGGTCCTGACGGCTTCTGTTAAGTTTCCATAGCATGGGCATACCTAACCGGAGCGTGGGGCTTGGAGTCACCCGCACGGCGAACGGTATGTCACTGCTCTGCTCGATCACTCAAGCCTCTGTCGCAAGCTTACCGGGGCAAGCCTGTGACTTTAGTCATGGGTGATTGACGGTTGCATTACAATACTGATACGCTCTTCGTGATCACTTCCAAAAGATATGGAAGCCTCATCACTTCCGACATGAAACGCGTCGATCTCCGTATCCGGCGTGCAGCCAGCTGCAGCGTCATACATAGTTGCCGCCATTTCAACAGTTTCTACGATATCCAGTTCCACAAGCCTTGCAAGTGTATGCTCTTTCATAGCGATCTGTGCCTGTTCCTTAGTCAGGTTTGTTGCAATCAGAGCCTGCTGCATATACTCATCATTCCAGGAAATCAGGGCGTAGCAGGCATCATTCGAATACATAACCATACGTTTCATAGCCTCATAATATCCTTTTATTCCCATGGCCTGCAAAGCCGCAGGAGCATTAGCAAAAACATTATCATTTCGGTTAATCCATTTTTCGATATTGGATACCGTATAATAAGGATCGCCAAGCTTAGTAATCAGTTCTTTTTCCTTATCCGTAATCTTTACCATATTTTCTCCTTTTGCACATTGACCTAATCTTGTGTCATTTTTTCGAATCTCATCTTCTGCCTGATATCAGGGTATTTCTGATGATCCACCTCTGACATAAACATGGGAAGCGGTCTGGCCCACACAAGACTTGGGTCATCGAAATTCTTGTAGATGACAAGTGGTTCTTCAGTTTCGCTGTGCACGGCAATCGCTGTTACTATATAAACATCGCCTTTGAAGTGACGGTAACGACATCCAATCATCTCCTCACGTGTTTTTTGCAATTCTTTCTGTGCTTCGATTCTGCTCATTATTTTTCTTCCTTTCTTATTATTTCGGCAATTTTCCCACATATGATGTCACAACCGTCCCGCAATAAGGTGGTTATTCCCATGTGATGTCGTAATATTCACCAAGGTCAGTTTCTTTGAAAGCATCCTTTTTGAAAACGATCTTTCGGGTTGGGTCTGCAACGTCATAGAGTACCAGCTCGATGTTCTTCACAGCCTGCCCTTCAATGTAAGACTCCTCGTCGCCTTGCAGAAACAAATCCGTGACAGCAGCACCCTCAAGTTCTTCCATTGTTGCTCCGTCTGGGAAGTCTTCGTCTTCTGATTCACCCTCCGCGCATTCGATGACGACCGTATGATCGATGATATCAATCGTACAGGTATCAAAATCAAAGGTATATTCCTTTCCATCTTTTGCAAGGATGATCTTCCCGACATAAATAGACTCTTTTGCCGGCGTTTGTGTAAGGGTGATTGAAATCACTGCCCTCAATACAACGTCAGTTAGTAACATAATGTTTTCTCCCTTCTCGCTGTTCATAATTTGAGAACATTCCCCGCGGCTTTTAAAACCGCATCGTCTACCGGATATTCCGTTCCATCATCATCCAAAAAGCAGAGTTTCGTGACCGTTAAGGTATCATCTGAGTCTGCGTTTGCCGGTGCCGGCCAATAATCGATGTAAAATTCGCGGATCTCCGTCGCTTTCGCCATCACTTCCGGCGTCAGATCATCCCGGCAGATTCCAAGTGCTATCCAATCTTCCTCGTAACAATCATCGAGTTCGTTTTCTGCGCTGACAGAAAAGATTGTTTTCTCTCCATGGATGACAGTCATAGTTCCATCCTCATTGACGGATGCTGAATAACTGCACCAGTCGAACGGAACGCAAACGGTCTTTCCATGAATTGGCACATCCATTGCAAATCCACCTGGCGTAAAACTACTGTCTTTCATATCGGAAAATTCCTCCAGGCTCTTATTGCAAAGCCGACCAGATAATGTATACTGCATTCTGATTCCCATAATATGTATTCCTCCTTAACATATCCTTTCGATATTTTCGTAGATGACGGTATCCTTATCCGTCAACTGCATATTTCTGTGGTGGTGGCCAAAAAACCATTTTTTATATGCGGTTTCCTGTTTCACCTTTTCCAGGTATTGATTTAACGGATCAATCGTCAGCGTACCTCCGCCGAAAATCGCAACGTCTGATGCGGGGCCATCATGGGAAAAGATAAAATCCACCTGTTTCCCATGTTTTCTCAGGTTCTGCAGGCCGCGTTGTATTTCGTCCTCCGTAGGCATTTCCGCACGCCACCAGTTGACTCCTTCAATGCGAGTAGACGCTCCATAACGATCTAACAGCTGTAATTTTGTCTGGAGTAACGGATCGTCCGGCTGCAAAATCGCAAAAGTGTAATCTTTTTCCAGTGCGCTTTTGTCCGCAATGCCGTTGATGTCATGTGACCTCGCTCCACCGAAGATATACGCAGCCTTTCCGTTTAAATCAAAGATTTCCCCGCGCATCAGGTGAATAACGTTTTCCCGCACCTTGTGAACGCGGCCTCCGTTCCATTCTTCTTCCGGAAGGGTGTTAAGGCGCGTGAAATCTTCATGGTTTCCATCCACGACCAGTGTGGTATACGATTTTTCTGCTAACCAGTCAAGCCACCATTTTTCCCGTTTGCTTTCTTCCTTATCCCAAAGCAGTCCGAAATCCCCGCAGATGACCATATAGTCATTGCGGGTCATTTCTTTCTGTTCTGGGAAATTTTCCATGCTGAACCGTCCAGGATCGGCATGCATGTCTCCTGTTACAAAGATCATGTACACTCCTTTCCAATAAAACCATCCCGTATTACCGAAGCAATTCCGGATAGAAATCATAGAGATAATCTCCAAAATCTCCATCTTCCTCTAAGCCTGTTCGTGCTATCCATTCCCGTTTCCATTCCTGGCCTTTTGCCGTTTTCAGAAATGCCTCATACTTCGGTTTCAAGTTTTCACGTTCCATGTTCACATTCATATTTTTCTCCTTTCTGAATACCATCAGTTTCTACGGATCTTCCTGCCGCATTTTGGGCAGAAACAGATTGTTGGATCGAATCCATCTAATCCAAAATCATACCCGCAACAAGTTGTGATACCATCCTCCATAGAGGTCTCTGCGTCTTCGTCCACCGGATGAACACCGCAATCCCAGGTTTCGCCGATTGCAGTCTGTTCATGGGATTTAATCCGCATGACGTACCAGGTAGTTTCCTTCGGATTATGTGGTTCAGCCGCATCACGTAAGTAAGAATCCAGGATGGTAGCGCAATGCCCGGCATCACTTGACTCTCCATCACGAATGTGTTTACGAACCAGGTGAGCACCTTTTAGTCCCATAATATAAGGGACTCCGATTTTTTCCTGTACCACAAATGTTGGTTTATCATTCCATCCTCGTTCTTTTACGTCCCGAGTCCATATAGCAACCAGATCTCCGACCTTCAGATTATTCCCATTGCTATCATAAAGAGCGGTTGGATCTCCGCAGGTTCCCATGTACACATTTCCGCTTCGTAAGATTTTTTTCATGATTTTTCTCCTTTTTTTTGCGAAGCCGCAGGCAAAATGCCCGCGGTCATTATACTTAATAATCCATCTGTGTCTGAAAATCTGTTCCTAACATATCCCCGGCGGTTTTTACCGCAAGTTTGGATAAATCCAGGAATCGAATCTCTTTGTTTGTGATGATCGTTGCAATTCCGGCCACATAATTCAGTTTTTCATGTCCGGCTTTCTGCAGGATCATTGCTTCCCCGTTAGGGAGAATCTGCTGGAGTTCCTTGTAAAACGTATCCATGCCGTTGGAATCTTCCGCAAGGTCTTCTTTATCGCGGCAGATGCGGATTTCATAGCCAGAATCTTTTTCTGTGGCTTCCACGATGTATAATTCTTCTCTCTCTGCTTCATCCGGGTCCGCAATCTGCGTCCATACGCCGTTGCCCCATTCCGTTTCCTCGTAAAATTTCACGGGTCGATCATGTGTCGGTTCGTTCATCCATTCCGCAACTGTCTGGGCGCTGCAGTATGACATGGAACCGGTTCCTCCGAATCCATGCATGCCGTTTGAATTTTCGTCATCGAAAATTTCAAGGTCTTCCCCTGCTAATTTGTTGATTAACTTCTGATATTTTTCTTCATCCGTAACCCGGAAATAATTGGTTCGATAAGTACAGATGTAATCTGCCATAGTGTGCTCTCCTTTCTCATCGCTGATTTTTGCTTCTTACGCGGTTTTTGAAATGCCTCCGTTGCAAGGTCTGTATGCGCCGGAACCAAACTCTGAAAACATAGGCTCCGTGAGGTTGAATGCATAGATACTTGCAATTTCATCCTTACTGTCTTCAAGCGTATCTTCAAAACAGTCAGGATCGGATGAAATATACAGGCAATCCAAAATATCTCCATAAGATGCATGATAAAAATATGCATGATACACGAGGATTCCGTACTCTTCTTCCAGCTTTTTGATCCGCTCCTCCCATTCCGGATGATTGGACATCCAGTACAGAATGCCGTCAAACACTTTCGTGGTTCGCTCTGAATAATAAAGCTTTCCTGTATCCGCGAATTCTTTCTGCACATTTTCCAGAAGTCCGAAATTTTTCAGGCACTGGCAGGCAATTTCTTTCTGTCGCTGTTTGATGCTTTCGACATCGTTCCCATTTGTTTTGAATTCTTCCATCGTTTTCTCCTTTTTTGTGTATTGGACTATTCCTGATGATTGCCATTCCGATCCTCAAAATAATACGAATTAAGCCAATCATGATCGAACGGTTCTTTGACGCTGATTTCCGGGTCGTTGTCCACCTTCCATCCATTAGATGCCATATCGATTGCTTTCCGATACGCATCTTTCTGGGCGGCTGCTTCGGATTCCGGGATCCAAACTTTGGCATAAGTGGTCTGTCTGATGCATACAAGATAGCCAGGTTCTTTGTGCGCAACTTCCTCCGCTTTTTTAATCGTTCTTGAAAGAACGGTTGCGTTGGAATTGATTGAAATGCCAAAATCTGAGATGACGTAACGCCCCGCATATCCCATCTCATCCAGGATCTTAGGAAGAGCCGCCTTACCTTCTGCTGACATATCGGTTAATTGATAATTTAACATTCTCATAAGAGGGCACCTTCTTTCTCTATGCTGGTATCCAAAACCTCAACGAAGTCTTTTCCAAGACTGAGTCCAAGTATGGTATCCGCGTTATAATGATCCGTGACGCCCCATCCGTTGTAATAGTCTCCGTCTTCATCAACACCAACACCAAAGTTTAAGTCCGAAAGAATCACTTCTTCACTAGGAAGATTTGTCTCTTCCGCAGTATCCTTTCCGGCATCCAGAATCTCTTTGCGTTTTGCTACACATTCAGCAATAAAGGCAGCGACAATCTCTTTGCCTGTTTCCGTAAGTACATACGTTCCATTCTGTGTTTCCATAATTTTTCCTTTCTCTTATGCCTTATCAACTGTTTCAGGGAAATTATGGTATTGGATAGTTGTAAAAAAAGACCCACTGCACTTGACAATGGGTCTGATTGAAAATAAAAATGTTAAAAATTATAACGAAAAAAGTCCGTCCAGTTTTCAGGATGAGCCTTTGTAGTTTTGGTCAGATAAAGTCATAGCGGAAGCGCTGCATCCGGCAGCCTTCCCGTACGCTGATATACGACGCACGCCAGCCAAGATCTTCCATCTGTTTGAATTTGTCCTTATTCCCTTTTACCGGCAGGGTGATTTCCGTATAAATAACGTGACGCTTTCCGGTTACCGGATCAGCATCTGGATCTTGCCCAAATACGCCAAGTTTAGTTCCCGGGAAAACCTGGTGCAGTTCCCGCTCCGCCCGAATCAGCTCCGCTGCATTGGTATACTGTTCGTACTGGTCACTTGGCTGATACGGTTTTGCCGGGAGCATAGTCTTTTCCTGTTCGGCCATTTTTTTCTTCTTGAGTGCTTCTTTCTTTTCCGTTTCCAGACGCTCAATTTCCGCTCCATATCCATGTGCAGTCAGCCAGTCGTAATACGTTTTCTTCCATCCGGCTTTCGAGAAGCCGATGCATAAACTGTACCCGTTAAAATGCCCAGTAAGAGGGCACACCAGCTCGCCAACCTCATCAACCGCTTCCAGAAGCGAGTTTCCGTTATAGTTTCTCGCGCCAAATCCTTGGAAGATCTTAGGTAACGACTCCTGAAGAAATGCCTCCATAGTACGCCAATCATGCGGATCCAACTGATAGAAGATGGAACACTTGGCACCATTGTAATCATCCAGGATATCATTTGTGCTCCGGTTGTAAGAGTATTTGAGATTCTGGTTATAAACGCGTTCCGGTCTGCGGTACCCCCAGTCTTCCTGCTTAATTGCGTCAAAACAGATCGTATCCTCGCCCCAGTCTGTCTCCGGATGCGCGCTCTGATATGTTTTTTTACAGATCAGATCGATAAACCGGTCTTTCCTGCTTTTCGCTTTTTCATTCCAATACTCCCAGGCACGGCTGGCACCAAATTCCTGTAGCTCTTTTTGCATCTGCTGCTTGATATATTCTGCCAACTGTTTGCGGATTTCATAGTATACCTGCTTATCCATCCGGTATTGAGTTCCAATAAATTCCTCCGCGTAAGCATCTTCCTGCATGCGGCTGCATGAGGCCAGTGCGGTTGAAAGATCCGGTTTAAATCCGGCACCATACAGTGCTACCCATGGCACTTTATGCGTGTTGCATTCAAATTCCCGGTTGTAGCCTTCGTCCGTCATAATCTTATCTGTCTCCAGAGTGCAGGCATACTGACGGTTTCGGATGACAATTTCATTTTTCTCAATCACGGCCAGTTCCGTTTCCGCCATGCCTTTATGTTCCAGATAAAAGTTCTGTTCCATAAGCGTATTCAAAAATAGCGGTTCTGCTTCAAAACGCAATCCTTCGTACTTATTTTTCAGGATGATCATCGCTACCAGGAGTGGCTGGTATACTTCCACGCCGAGTTTAATGAAATCCAGTTTTTCCTGATCGATGATATAGGTACCTGCATATCCTTTGTAATCGTAATTTTCATAATGAAAAATATAATCGTAAGGAAACAGTTTATCCATGTGCCGGTCTGTCCAGCGTCCGTTCCGCAAATTGCCGTGCTGTCCGATATACACCTCATCCACGCGGTCATGAAACGCTATCAGATTTCCGTTATTTTTTAGCAGGAATGCGAAATATCCCCCGGCGCTCTGATGGTTAGATATATAGCACAGATAGATCGCGTCCGGTTCATTGGAAATATGGAGGATGCAGTCTGACATGCGCTCAAAGACCAGAATCCTGGTATGGAACTTCTTCACTTCGCCAACCGGCATCCCGCTGTTCTGATAGCAGTCAATTCTCATCTTCTTGATATCCTGGATGACCTGCATCGTGGATTTCAAGAAGTGTTTACGCTCCTCTTCCATGTCCCTGTCGCCGATCATGGCGATTCCCATGGAATTTTTCAGCGTTTCATTCATGCTGTTTAAATAATGATCCTCCTGTTCCAGAACTTCCGGATCGTTTAACTGCTGCCACATGGTAGCATATCCCCGCATCTCCTGTGTAACCTCCGGGTTCGTCAGCCATCCATACAGGGGAATGTTCGTATTCTGCGCAACTTCCATGACTGCATCTCTCGCCCGCATCGCGGATAAAGCTCCGGACGGGTCATAGCCGGAAAGCAACGTCTCGATATCCTTGCCGGCTCCATGGAACACATAATTGGCGGATAACATATTGAAACGCGTCTGGTTCGGATCGTATTGTATAAACTTTGCGAATTCATCCAGTACTTCTTTAATCGTCATATTTTTTCTCCTTCCATCTCTTCCTGACAGTATCCCGGAATGCTGCATCCGCCTGCACCGTTACCCCACGGGCAATCCATGCATCTGTCATTTTCGCGTTCCTCCTGCATTTTCTGTTTGTATTTCAGTTCGCGCTGATACGCCCATTCTTTCTGACGCTCAGCCTCATCAGCAAACCTGCTGATATCATTCTGAAGCATCTGTGAAAAAAACGGGTGTCTCTTTGCCAGGGTTTTCAGATGATCTGCAACACCCTCCGGCTCGCCGCAATGTTCACAGAGATTTTCCAGATATCTTTCTCTGTTAACTATATATCTCATCAGTTCTTTTATTTCTTTCATTTCTTTCATCTTTTTTCTCCTTTTCCCGCATCTGCAGGATTTTCTGAAACTCTTCCCACATGTTATAAAGAACACAAGAAAGACCGTATTTTTTCATCAGGTTCGCAAAATCACTTTTTTCTGAACGCCTAGCCGGTTTGCAAGTTCTTTTGTATTATCCGTAAATGGACAACGTTTAAAGTCTGCAGCCAGAAGCTTTAATGGACCGATTTTTGGTTTAAAAAATTGTGGATTTACAACATGATAATCTACACGGTAAACTTTTGTCGGCTCCGTAAGTAGCCAGGATTCATGAGACCATTCCGCATCTGGCACGTACCGGGTAATTTCTTTGGTTGGAAGGACCTGTTCCGCCTGCATGTAGTAGGCATGAATGATCAGAGGTACCCCTAGCCGTTCCATGATTTGCAATGCTTCCGGACCGGACGGCATCGCATTGATGCAGTCCAGGAGCCGGTCGGAAACGCAGATCCTCGGGATGGCTCCATCTTCACCAGGCATTCGGTGTCCGGGAATACGCGGAACGAACCGTTCCACGATATCCAGTGATACATGGATGTGTTTTCGTTCCAAAATGCTCCCTCCTCGTTATTTCCAGGTATTCTCCAGGTATTTCTCTACTTTGTTGGCAATCTGGTCGCACAATATTAAGATGCCACCCGTTCCATCCGGTTCTTCATCATCCCAGACCTCATCGGAACACTGGTTTGCCATATCCGCAAGTTTCTGAAGCTGTTTTCTCATCTCATCTGTGATATACCTGTTTCTTCCCATCGTTTTCTCATTTAGCAAAGTGCCCCGCTATATGGAGGGGCACTGAACAATTTTAGTTTTCATAAAAAATAAGGTCATCCGCATACGGAAGCGTATGCATCCAGTCCATGAATCCGACGCGCCACTCGTCCAGCTTGTGGCCGGCTCTGGAATGTGCGATGTTCCTCAGGGTTTCATAGCTTAACGTGCAGGTACGCATCTGGTTATAGCTTTCCGGCAGCAGCTGGATTAAGTCATACCAGTACGGTTTATCCTTTGTGGCCATGTAACGCTGTCTTACAGATTCCAGATATTCCACGATCGCGCTTAAATAACGCTCGCTCTCTTCCGTCAGATGATCATGGCTGAAATCCGACAGTTCGATTGGTTTTGCATGGATCTTATGCATGGTGCTGGTGGAATTTGCCGTAGTGGCGACTTTATAGGTGTCATATTCTTTCCACCAGTACAGAGGCGCCGTGATATTCACGGATACGAAGATCTGGCGCATGAATTTACGGTGGTCGCTTCCGGATTTGATCAGACGTTTCGCCAGATCCATGTCCTTTGGTCCAAACTGGAATGTGCCATCCGGCAGTTCCTTGCTGTCAGAGCGGTCCCAGCTGTTCATCGGGTTTCTTGCGCCCATCATGGCGTTTTTCATGTTCATCACCGTTGTGTTTTCGAATGTAATCATTGTGTGTTCCTCCTCATTTTTCTCTTACTTTTTTAGCGGAACGGTTTCCGTAAAATTGCGCAGTATTTATCCGCAGAATCTATTCCATCGGTCAGGCTCTTCTGCGTATTCGGGTGGTTGCTCTACTGCATCCCCGTTGTTGTCGATCGTGACCGTATACAATGTTTCCGGCAATAATGCCGGAGCATATTTTTCCACACATGGCCTACACAACTGTTCCGATCCAAGCATGTAAAGTAAATCTGCATCATCATAACCGCACCGGTCGCACACCAGATGGGGCGTATGTCTTCTGCCGCATGATTCGCCAAGGCACGGATATGCTCCAGTTGCGCAATCGCAGCATTCGTTTCTTTCCACTAACATTTTTTATTTCTCCTTTCTCTGATATCTGTTACAGTTTCAGGAAAATTATGGAGTCAGATAAGTGTCTGTTACTTGACAGAAATAAAGACCTGCCAAAAGCAGGTCTTTTGTGATGAGAGTCACGAGAGTGCGACGCTAGTTTTTTTCAATTTTCTTTTTCTTTTTATCGCTCCACAAAGCAAGCAGAAGGAAACCTGACATTCCCATAATGCATAAAGCTGTTGTTTCAACGTTATCATCGCCCATCTTTGGAACATACTTCTTAATTGTGTCGATTGCTTTGTCAATCGGGTTATCCGGGGATACGGCACCACTCTGACTGGAATCCTTCGTCGGAAGTTCTGGATTTTTCTTTTCTGTTCCCGGTCCATTTCCGTTGCCTGAACCTGAGCCGCCCTTATGACCGCCGGAATGGCCACCTGATCCGCCAGAACTATTCAGCTGTGCCCGGAAAATCCAGGTTGTTTTTGCATTCTCCAGCGCATAAATATTATTCAGTTCTTTTGGAACGCTAACGGTATAAGATAACTGCGTTTCATCTCCGTTATTTAATTTCGCAAGTAAAAGCTCTTCCTTCATGGTATCCGCAAGTTTCCCATCAAAAATTACATCATCCCCATTTTTGATACAGATCTGTAGCTGCTTTAACAATGCATCTTCCGATGCGTTTTCTGTCCGGAAATACAGGCTGACCTGCTTGGCGTAATGATTTGCCAGCTTTACGGTATCCGATACTGTATCGCCTGGCATCAGATGCCCCCAGTTAGAAAAGAAGTTGTCCCCGGTTTTGACCAAACCTTCCGCGCCTCCTTCAAAAGAAATTGAAAATGCCTGGCTCTGATTTGTCTGCCAAACAGTATCTTTTTTTGTGAATGCCTCGATCACGGTTCCAAACCACGGATCGTCTGATTGAAAGTCCGGAGTGAAGTTTGCGGCCTGCACCGCATCCGCACGGATATTGATTTTAAAATCTTTCCCGGCATCTTTAGAACTCCATGTGGCCGGGATCTTAATCTCCCGAATAAATTCCTCGGCCTCCCCTTTTTCAAGCACGTGTGTGCAATACCAGTATTCTCCCCGCTGTATCCAGTCGGACGAATCTGGGGAAATCATGTCATCTGTAAATGTCAACTCACCGCCTTCCGTGTGGTAACCAATCTTGACCCTGGTCCACACATCATTAGCCCGATTTGTAATCCGCACAATATCTTCCACGGTCGCTCCCGGGGTCACCAGCCGTCCATGGGTTGCCCCGATCTCCTTTCTGGATTCATCTGTTTCTGTTTCGGTCAGCATGATATCAACCGCACCGAGCTGTATTTCGCTGGGCACCTGCGTTTCATAACTTCCTGCTGCCATAGCCGGTACTGCAGGAATAGCGCTGAACACAACAATCACCATGGCTGCAGCTGCCGCCAGTCTTTTCTGTTTCCATTTTCTTTTCAATTTTGGAAATCTCCTTTCCCTTACTCTTTACCAACGTTTCCAACATATCCGCTTCCTACCCCGGCCGGTGTATAGCGGGACAGGTAAATAAACGGATCTTCCAGTAATAATCTGCTTCCCATGTTCCTTTTTCTTTTGTCATTGCAACAGTCTGCGCTGCCATTGCGGGGCATCGCCGAACCCATTGTAAGTGTTGCCGCAAGCATTGCTGCGAAAATCTTTTGTCTTATTACCATGCTTTCCTCCAAAGTGTTGATGTTATTGCGGTACAATTATGGAAGAAAAACATAGTAAAACAGTGCAAACAAAAAAACAGACCCGGGGACCGGATCTGTTTGGGAGTACGTTATTTATGCTCAAACCTTTTGTCATATTTCTTATCATCCAAAAGATCTGAATCTGTATAATTATCGAGACATCGTTCATAATGTCCCTCCTGTTTTGTGATGCCTGAATAAGTCTCATACGGATTAGGCAAACGATGCTTCTTACAGCATTCGTAACAGATGACAAAGCTGCGTGCCTCGCCCTTGCTTCCGTATGGTTCATGATCAGTATGATACCTTGCAAAATTCTGAAAAGGTGTCATGGATAACAAAGTCGCCGTCCGATCACAATCTTTCCCACAAAAATCACAGATCGCATGGATCATATTATTACACCTCCTCCGATTTGCTGTCTGTTTCTCCGGCAACATGCCAGTCTTCTCCGTCATCCGGAATCTCAACCGGGATGGTACGGAAAACCTGCGTATACGTATTTTCTCCGATTTTCCGTCTGGAGCTGAGTACTACATGTAATACTTTGGCGGTAGGTCCCGGTTCATTTGTGAATCCGAGCAGGTAATCGCATGATACGTTCAGTGCCCTGGCCAGTGCCGGTAAATCAGCGGAATTTGGCATACGATCTCCGGAAATATATCTGGAAACACTTGCGTCCGTGATATGAGAGGCTTTTGCCAGCTGCCTTGCAGTTTTAAAATCACTTTTCCGCATCGCCTGTTTTAAACGTTCTGCAAATATTTCGTTTCTCATTCTGTTTTCTTCCTTTCCTTTGCAGTCCCGACTGATGTAAAACCTGGCCTGATAAGTGCAGTTACTGCGCCAGCTGATCAAAATTAGTTACGTTACTGACATCCAGGTCTTTGATTGCATCCGGATCCCGGGAACTGCGCCGCGTATCCGCAGTACTTTCAACTCCCTTTTTCTTTAGATCAATCATTTCGATGACATCTTTCTCCTCTTCTTTCTTTTCGCAGGTCACAGTAATCTCGTCGCCGGTACTGAAAAGCATATCGGTATCGTTGAAATATCCTTTGTAAACCCTCCCGGACTCCGCTTTGATGTATGTCCAGAGTTCTCCGTCAACCGGAAGGTAATACATTTCTCTTATGACATCATCAAACGAACTTGTGCTCTCCGTGTCGATCATTTCTTTCAAGTTATAACCATTTTTGCTCATATTGTTCTGGTATGAGCGCATGGCCTCATTTAATGTGTCGCCAGTTCCGATGACTGTATAGTGTTTCTCATTGACAAAAGCATATCCCTTTGTGAGCCCGCTCACGTCCTTCAAGATCATGGCATAGACCGGGTCTCCGCTGACATTGATTAGTGACGGGAAGGATGCCTGATAACCGTAGTTCTGTACTGCGCCTTCTGCCGCCGCCATAGCTGAATGCTCATCTGCTCCGGCTGAGCTGTAGAAAGTAAATTCACCGGTACGGCTGTTTACGATAATAAAACCAATGTTGGAATTATCGCTTGCTGCGGATGTAACGCCTGTATAGATACAAATGTCATTGTCAACAGCCAGATAGCCATAATCATCCGTTGTCCTGGTGCATCCTACCTGGGAGAACACGGAATTCCAGTATCCATTCTGCCACATGCCATACGAGTCATACAGCTGTGCGATGTTATCACCGGTATACACGGAATCAATCCACTCAGGCACACTGTCAAAGTCATACCATTGCGTTTCTCCCGTAACGGCGTTCACAACAATCACACCATCTGTTTTCCATACACTGAAACCTCTTTCGTTGTGATATGTCATTAAGGACCACACTGGATTTCCGTCATCGTCCAACTGGAACATACAGTTTCCGAACATTTTAGTCGGGTATTTTGCCCGTGCGTGACGATAAATGTTTTCGCCGAAAGCGCCGCTCATGGAATAACGGATCGGATTTGGCAGTTTCACGTATTTTGCCGAATTGGTTTCCGGATCCACAATCACGTATCCAGGAATACCATTTTTATGGTTTGAGAACCATTTGAAGATGCCGTCGTATTCCAGAGGAGTTACCTTGACCACTTTTCCGTTATAGAGAATGGTGGAATACTCATTCTGGTTAAGTACATATTGTGATACTACATCGGACAGGTCACCGATTGCACGATTGCCTAAAATAGCGGCTGCATCACTATCCATTAACGGTATTTTCTTTAAGTCCGCGGTTTTTGGAATGTCAGCGTCAAAGTCGCCTTCCTGAACAGTGATGCGGTTTGCGGCAGTCTGGCTTACAAAAAGGACAGAAGACAGAACGTGTCTGGCAGCAAATACTGTAATGATTAGTATGCCTACTACAACCATGCCTTTTTTAACTGCGCTGCTGTGATACATAACATGGCCTATGGCTGTCATGATAAGGTAATAAATAATAAAGATAAGCCATAAGCTGCTGCTTTGCAGGTTCCACGGAATAGAGGCAACATAGCAAAATCCATAGCAGAGCAGCGCCAGGAATGCCGCAATTACCGCAACCTGTACTGCGTGACCATACATTTTTCTTTGTTCTTTCAGTTTTTCTTTCTCTGCGTACATATTTTTTTCTCCTTTTTTCTAAATAGAAAGCGTTGGCCTGGCAGTGAAAAACAGTCTCGACAGGATACTTTTACAGAATCTTGCCGTTGCCGCTGTCACTCCATTGGCTACCATCTGCTGCATTGCGTTTAAACTTCCGTAAAACCGGAAGTGCTTATCCAGGCCCTGTAGTGCCGCTGCTTCCGAAACAGACAGTATCCTGTCCCATTGACCGGAATCATCCCACTTTGGCGGACTTAACAGATATTTTCGCCAGTTTGCAATCGCTACGGATGGTTTGTTACGGTCGAGCCGACGATACATATTGGAATGAACGCTTTTCGTCCAGTATTCTTCCGGCAGATCCCGCCAGTTCCCACCTTCCGGGATCATGGAAATTTTCCGCTTCACCGTTTCGCTGGATACCGTAATATCCTCCGCATTCGGCCATGAATGATCCACGTTCCGTAAAGCATCTCCGACAGTCCTCGCCGGTTTAAAAACCAGTTCAGGGATCATCGGTTCTCCAATGCAGCTTCCGATGATGATCGCCCGCTTTCTTTTCGTGTATCCGCCTACATCGCAGTCTGTGATGAGTTTTGATTCCGTGGTGAAGTCCGGCAACATATGTCGAATCAAATCAAGATAATACCCTCCCTTATCCGAAAGCAGTGCCGGAACATTCTCAATCAGAAACGCCTTCGCGCCGCTTTCACGGATCAGTCGCAGGTAATGCTTAAACATGTCACCCTCCGGATGATTGTCGCCTCTTGCTGAATCATGCCGGTTTGCGGCACTGAATGGCTGACATGGTGGCCCGCCGATCATCAGATCCGCCTTTGGGAAATCACTTCCATGAAGGCTGCGGATATCACATTCGTGGATATGATCCCCGATGTTGCCGCGGTAAGTGGTTACGGCATCGTGGGCATATTCCGCCGCATAAACGATTTCGAAACACGGATCTTTCGCAAATGCGTAATCCAGCATCCCAGCTCCTGAAAACAGGGAAATAGTCCGGATCACATCCGGAATCTCTTTGTGGACTCTTTCATCCGTCCATGGGTGGATGCGTGGAAGTTTTGACTGAACAAATTCTGCCGCTTCACATCCTGCCGCTTTTGCCAGTTGCGGTGCTACTGCAATTTTCCCGATGACTGTGCAGATCTGGTTCTCTGCTTTTGCGATCATGGAAACCTCGATGTAGCCGTCGCAGAATTCAATTTCCATTCGATCCGCTTTGGCCGTCAGTTCGCGGATTTCTTTGCTGCGCAGATCGATCAGCGACTTCATCTGCAGCCCGACCTTCTTTTTGGAAACCGTATTGCCTCCGTCTGTGGACGGAAGAATGACAACCCTGCCTTCATCCGGATAAACTGCATATCGGTAATGTGTGCCCGGTATGAAATCTGTTTCCTGGCTGACAAAAGAAAATGTCAGCCCTCTCCGGCTTCCTTTAATTTTTTGTACCTTATTTTCCATCTGTAATACATGTCTCTCCTTTCTCTCCAATACCTTATAAATAGATTCAGGAAAATTATGGTTTGGGATGAAGTCGAGAAATGACTCGTAGATCGGTTTTCTTTTGGTGCACTGTCTGCCACTTAGGCTTACGCCTTGAATGTGGGCTTCGGCTCCGAAGAGCCTCTGTTTTCCCGCCTACGAGGATTAAAATTTTGTTTGCGATATCCGTTTACCAGCCAAACAGGTTGCGGAAAATGCCAAATGCAAGCAGGACGGCAATACATCCGTAAGCACACAGATTTTCATGCGGTATGTGCCACTGCTTTCCGGTCAGAATGAACACTGCGGATATGATAAAAACATATAGAATCAGGAATGGCAGCATAAAAAACAGAACCGGATTATACCGCACTGCTTCCTGTAACTGACCGGATAACAGTGCGATGCACATGCGGGTCATGCCACAGCCAGGACATTGGAAACCTGTAAATACGCGAAAAAGGCATGGAATCCTGATTGGCGTGAGACGGACCAATAGATTATACAGGACTGCGGCAGTAAGCCATGGCGCTGCAGCTAATGTTGTTTTGTATAAACGTTGTCTGATCATAAATTGAAAAATCCCGGCATTTCTGCCGGGAAATCCTTTCTTTACATTGTATCATTGTTATCTTCCTGTTTCGGCATTTCCGTAGCCGTTTCCTCAACAGATGCGGCCAGCGTATTAAGGTCGTTCTGCAGAATTGCAATGGCAACCAGTCCAAGTCCAAAGATGCTTAACAGCAGATATACGAGACTGCGGTTGGATGCCGGAACTCCGTTTTTTGCTTTAATTGCATCCATGGTTTCTCCTGCTCGGAAAATCCAGAACAACCAGTAAATGCTGCATGTGATAAGGCTCAGCAGGAATACAGTTCCTCCGCTTTTTGCATTTTCATCCCCGGAAGCTTTTTTCAGGTCATTTACCAGACAGATCTCCCAATAAATAGCATAAAGCCCGCAGGTCAGAAACAAAAGCAGGGTTGCGACTGCAATATTTCGTTTTTTGATGTGAAGTCGCCTCTCATGACTGAAGTCACGAGCTTTCGGTACCCGGCTGGATCCCGTTCCTGAAAGCTCTGTCATAAAAGTGTCCCGATAGCCGGACTTTCCTGTCCGGTTGGAGCCTTTAGGGCTCCCAGGCTGCCCTTCCTCCATACAAGCTGCATTCAGTTACTTTGCTGCATTACGCCGCAAGTACCGCACGCAGCTTAATTAGCGAGGATAAGGTACACTGACTCCGATGGGCAAGTTCCGGTACTTTTGCCGCAACCGCCTGCCCCGCCGTTACCGGCAGGGCCTTTAAGAGTTCCCGAATGAAATATCGGGAACCGATGTTATAGCTTGCGTTCAAGTCGCAGTTGTACTGCTTCCCGGTCGGAAACCGGCAGAGGCTGTAGTTTGGAAGATCTGCTTCTTTCCCTCTCATGACCCTACCGCTTCCGTCAAACGCAAGCCTGGATGTATTCCAGGCACAGACTCGGGCTGTCCGGATCATGTTCCGGTGTGCCTTGTCCGTTACCATGGACTGTACATACTTTGCCCGCCAGAGGTGAAGACGCTGCTTTTTACTGCCGCGTTTCTTTCCGGCGAGATCCAGGTGTTCCATGACGATACAGTCCACATCATATTTGACTGCTGTATCCACGATGAACTGTGCGGTTTTTACCGCAATGTCATCATTGATGCCTTTCGCCTGTTTCCAGAGACCAGGCGTTCTCCTGGCACAAAGTTTCTGTGCATGCTTGATGTGGCTGAT
>NZ_WQPW01000141.1:0-5273 GCF_018785465.1 Clostridium sp. MCC328 | reverse complement strand
TATTCTCCCGGAAGGGAAAGAAATTCCCTTCCGAGGACCGCGCCCTCCGGAGTCATGACGCTGCACGTACACGCACTGTTAAGTCCTAAGTCCACTGCCAGGATGCGTGTATCTTTGATAGAAACATCTGGAAGCTTCACGGCTGTCTGGAACACAAAATCCAGACGCATATAGACTGATCCTGACCGAACAAAACAGCGGTATCAATGATATTGCTGTTTTGACTGCTAGTTATCAGAATATTATTGGCATCATCTGATTATGCACGGTTGTTTCCTTCAAGATCCTTTGCGTTGTTGTCATTTGCTTCCGGTACGGTCTGGCCATTGTTCTGCTTGCCGTAGATATCATAGATCTTCTGCAGGTTCTCCTTGGTCAGGGTATCGGTCAGGTCGGTATCCTCGCCCTCCAGCACCTCGGCTGCCTGGATCGCGTAAGCGGTCACCTTGATATTCTCGGTATCGGTATCAATCTGTCCCTCGATGATATTCTGCAGCTGGATACTGTCAAACAGCGCCGTGGTCTTGGCATCCTTTGCCAGTTTCTCCTTGTAAGCATAAACATGTACATTTGTATCAGCACCGGTATCATCACCCTGAAGCTCTACCCAGTTCTTTCCAGCGGTACTGCCGTCAGTTGCCGGATCGATGTCGGTATTCAGCATGGTAAAGAGCTCGGTCACCGCAGTGGTCTTTCTTGTGCCGTCTTTTTCCGCCACAATTACGTCCTTCTTCGGCATCTCAACCTTTAAGAATACGATTGCATCGTTGACACCGGTATTCTCCACCTGCGGGTCCTTTGCCACGATCTGGTTCGGTACCAGGTCCTTCTTCTGAGTTTCCGTCAGTTTCGCATACTCCGGCTCCTCCAGATCAATCTTTACCTGACCAATGGTAAAGGTGTTGGTTGCGGTCTCGCTGTCAGTTAAATACGCCATGGTTCCTCCGATAGCCATTACTCCCATCATGGCGCAGGCTGCGGCTGCCATGACCATCTGCTTCTTTGATTTTCTCATATGAAAAATCTCCTTTCATTTTTTCTTGCAGGACAATCATGGACAGAAATACTTCATAAATCGCAAAAAGTTGAATCTGTTGCTTCGGTTTCCCGGATCATTCCAGGACCATATTCCTGTTCCGGCATCTCAATGGGTGAATCCGGCACGTTTTTGGTGTATCCTTCCGTTTCTGTCACCGTTTCTGTCACTGTTTCAGCCACTGTTTCAGCCTCAGACGGGGTACTGATAGGGCTGTCCACGGAATTCTCCGTTACTTCCGGTGCCATCTCCGTCGCGCTCTCTAGCGGTTCAGACATTTCTGCGGATATCACTTCGGGTTCAGCTTCCGACGGCGTTGCAACATTCTGTCCTTCCACTTCAGTTTCTTCTTTTGTTTCCGTATCGCTCACATCCTGCTCATGGGTTGTCAGATATTCCTGCCAATCCGTGCTTCTGCCCTGGATTCCACAGGTAAGGACTGAACCTGTGAAAATATTTCCGTGCCATTCCACACCATGTCCGTAAGACCGGACCGTATCCATGGTCATATACCCGTACAGGAGATCTAATGCCATTTCCGGTTCACTGAACCGATACCGTCCGGTTGTTCCTTTACGGACACGTCCGACTATCTGGTCTGCCAGTGCTGTATTGCGGATATCATAAATCTTACAGATCATTTCTGCATCCGTCATGTCTGGTGAAAGGCTGCGGATGAAAAGATCCGGCTGGTTTCCACAGTTGACATTGACAGAGAATAACGCTGCACTGACCGCAATGCTGCGGTTGTCCAGATCATATCCTGCTGCATTTAAGCGGCTGCTGAAAGCGTCCCAGTACCGTTCTCTCATAAATTCCAACTGATCTGTCACGGCACCCTCATAGGAACGATCCATGGCTGCGCGGAATGCTTTTGCAAGTTCCATATTTCCGATCAGCGCAGAGTCTCCATTGCCATAACCGGTAAACGGAGCAAACTCCGCCCAGAGTTCCGGATGCTTTCCATACGCCCATCGGATAAAATCCGTCAGATCATAGCGGTAATCCAGCTGGCACATTCCATATGCCCTGCCGCGGTCTCCCATGATGATCTGTCCGCCGGACGTTTCCCCGGCGATAGACAGCATATAAAACTCCACCGGTTTCCCGGCAATACTTAACCCACTGATGGTTCCCGGCGCTCCGGATGGATCCCCGTGATAGGTAAAGGATGGGAAAACCACAGATGGGTCATACAGATATCCATCCTGATCCGCCAGTCTGCCATCCGGCGTTTTTACATTGACTGCAAGTCTTCCGTCCTCATAAAAATAAAAATCATTTCCGTCAAGCTCCTGATATCCGGTTAACATGCCGTTTTCTGTCATGTAATACCAGACGTCCTGTTCATAAATCCATCCATCTGCCAGTTTTCCGCTTGGCAAAAAGAAATACCAGACTCCGTCTATTTGTTCCCATCCGGCTGTCATCTTTCCGTTCGCTCCGGCATAATACCAATGATCATCTTCATAGATCCATGCGCTTTTGACAGTCTCCCCATCCTTCCGGTAATACAGAGATTCTCTTCTGTCCGTGTAAAAACCATCCGGCGGTGTTTCTTTTACGGCATCTGATGGTGTTGCATCGGAAAATGTCGCGTTTGACGGAGTGGCTTCCGGTATGATCTCCATATCCTGTCTTCCTGCCTGATCGGGTACGTTCTGGACCATGGCTGCGAATGCGCTCTCAGCTGGCGGGGCAAATGGAAGCATAGTTCCCATCAGGCATATGGCTGTAACAGCCCTTCGTCCAAGGCGGACACCGCTAAAAATTCCGTGGTTTCTCGAATATAACGGTTGCTGCATTTTCTTTTTCTGCATCTTTTTTCTTCCTTTCATTCTGATTTACCGGGGAAATTATGGATCAAAAATACAGATTTTTGGTTCTGCATGTAAAATACCGTGAAATGTTCCTTGCCAAACTGTGTGGTATACCGCATTGCCATTACAGTGACTCTTATCGTTCTACTCGTGTTTCCATAATTTTCTCAAAGAATTTATGAGGCATTGAGAAATCATTCCGCGTGCTTGAAATGGAGGAAAATATAATGAAAAACCATATGTTCACGTGCTGTTGTCGGTTATTGGAATATTTAAGGAAACATGATGAAGAGTCTTATCTGCATAGCGTCCGTGTTGCGGATATTGCTGGCAGGATTGCCGAAGGATACGGTCTGGATGCATCCGCGATGCCGGATTTGCGTGTGACCGGACTTTTACACGATATTGGAAAGCTTGGGGTACCGTCAGAGATTCTTCAGAAACCTGGAAGACTGACTGATGTGGAATATATGACGGTGAAACGTCATACCACGCTCGGTTATGTCATTCTTCAGAAGTTCGACTTTCCAGAACATATCTGCGAGGTTGCACTAAACCATCATGAAAGACCCGACGGAACCGGATATGCGAAAAAAACAGATCTTTCTGTCTTTTCACGCATTATCTGTGCGGCAGACTGCATGGATGTCATGATGCATGGCAGATCTTACGCGGCAGCAAAAAGCACCAGTGAAATACGCGCTGACTTTCTGGCAAACAGCGCCAGGCAGTTTGACCCGGCGGTTGCGGACGCGTGCATTCGTATTTTGGTTCGGGGATGATAAGGAGCAGCTTTAGCTGCTTCTTTTTTTTGCACATTTGTTTCTTTCCTTTTATTTCGCAAACATACTCCTCTCCCTCTTTTCTGCGCGTTTTTCCTTTTATATCGCAAGCAAGAGTGTTTCGAAGCGGGAAGCATTCCTTTTATTTTCTAAACACCTGGTGGTATGGGGAGAAAAAAATCCTGCGGTGGTTGGCCGCAGGATTCGTGGAAGCACTCTGATTAGTTTGTTGGTTTGAAGGTACCATATTTACTCCAAGTACCGGTTCGTTTTGTAAATTCTGGATGAGATGAGCAGCCTCCGAACATATCTCCAAAGGAAGTCACATTTATGGAAAATTTTCCTTTTTATTCGGATTGGCTTTTATATATCAAAAATGTTACGTTTCCCTTATCCGCGGCATTTAAAAATCAGTGTTTTTCAGGTAAATTTGTTACAATCTATACATAACGATACATTGCACGTGCAAGCTAAAAATCAATCACAAAAGAAGAAGAGGGTTCCATTTATGAAGTTATTCGATACTGGTTTTAATCTGGAAAACGACGCAGTACAAAAACACATCTTTGCGGTCACAACCATGCCTCAAAAACTCCGTGATACCCTAAAAGTTGTCGAAGTGATGTTTGAGACAGACCCGCGTTTCAGCCACCTTGCTGATGAAGCAGATGCGTTACTGGATTTGTGTGGAGTATGTATCCGGGATACTGCTGCCGAGTTGTCCCAGGAGCTCAATGTCTCTGTATCTGTACTGAAACGCTGCAATGATTTTTACAATATCCATGATGCTGTGACTGTTGCCGCTTCCATTCAGGACAAAATTTCACAGTGGGAATTAGTCTTTGCTATGGCTGTGCAGGAAAGTATCTCAAGTACACCGGATGCAGCCATGGGTATTTATGACCGCATCCGAGATGATATCCTAAGTGGCTTGCCGACGCTTACGGTTTACGAGGCAGCCGATGTGCTTCGCGAATTTGATCTGGACATGATTGCCTGGATGGAATTATATTTTCCGGAAATCTATGACGCGGATGATTGGGGAAAAGAGAACTCTGAATTTTATCTTTTTTATAGAATGATGACCGGTCTTGAAAAACTGGCCGAAGCATTAGAACAGCTTTAATTAATCCGGGCGCAGGCATTATGCCTGTGCCCTTTTGTATGAATCAGACAGAATTACAGCAAAAACGGTTCTGCTACTATTTTTTTTGTTCTTCTTCCTTTATGATAGACTCATGATCATTTCTTTGGAGGTTTTTTATGGAAAAGGATATTAACAATGGAGAATGGGGATACCACTTTTATTATGAGGACCCGCATTTGCCCGAGCAGTTATGCGCATGGCTTGCAACCGTGTGTTCATCAGGGCTTTGCATTGATGACCTGGCCTCATGGCTGATTGAGCATCATGTGCTGGCACAGGCGTATGCCATTTCAGAAGAAGCCGCACGCTGGTCGGGTGCGGATCGCATTATCGACCGGTTTAACCAGCGTATGACGGATGCCGGTATGATTCTGGGAACCATGGGACTACCGTCATAGCCGTTGCACTGGAATATATCAGCTTTCGTGATAATAACCATATCCGCAGTTATCAGCTTCCGTGATAGTCTTTACCTGCCACAGATATCG
>NZ_WQPW01000140.1:0-453 GCF_018785465.1 Clostridium sp. MCC328 | reverse complement strand
GTGACATACTCCCACCACTTAGCTCACGCTTGAAGTGGGGGCTTCTCGTTCGATTGCCCCGTTGGGCAAAGCATTCACGAGCGATCCCCGTGTGTCCCACGGTTCTTTTGGACTGATATCTTTTTATGATGCTTTTTCGCTCTTTTCTAATATGATCCCGGACATTCTCAGACCTTCCCTGCAGATGTTGACTGCCGCATTTTCATCACGGTCCATCCGGTTTCCGCAGCTGCAAAGATATACCCGCTCTTCCAGTTTCAGATCATGTTTTATTTTTCCACAACAGCTGCATGTTCTGGAACTGGGATACCAGCGGTCGATGCGGACAAGTTTCTTCCCTTCCCGTTCCAGTTTATACTGCAAAAAATCTGTGAACATTCTCCAGCCGTTGTCATGAACACTTTTTCCAAAATGATGTTCCCCGCTCATCGTCTTCAGATCCAGATCTTCGAT
>NZ_WQPW01000139.1:0-506 GCF_018785465.1 Clostridium sp. MCC328 | reverse complement strand
TTTTACTGCAAGCGAGGGCTGATGGAAAACTTCATCAAAGAAAGTAAATCCGGTTTTGATTTTGCTTCCGTAAGCAGTCATACCAGAATCGTAAATGCAAACAGGCTTCAGGTACACGCTCTTGCTTATAACATATTTAATTGGTTTAGACGATTGGCGTTATCAGCAAACATGCGCAAACAACGCATTGATACCGTCCGTTTAAAACTGCTGAAGATTGCTGCAAAAGTAGTTCATTCAGCAAGATATATCACATTCAAGCTGTGTAGCAGCTGCCCTTATAAAAATGAATTCTATGAGACACTTTCAAATATCGGTAAGCTGAATGTACAGCTGGAATAGTAACGATTAACGAACCTTGACAGCTTAATAACCGCTCAGAACTCTGCCACAGGGATTTTATACCCTTTTTGGAGATTGGTTGAGCGATGTTTAGGCTACATGGGTCAATTTTGGGATTCATGGTACAGTTACCAGTTCAGATACTGCTCCGTGAATAATTCAGG